>CAYLSS010000382.1:0-5155 GCA_964385765.1 uncultured Solibacteraceae bacterium | reverse complement strand
ATCCCATCCGGCGGGAGGCGCCCGCGGCCAGGATGATTCCGGAGACTCTGGCGGTCACGACTTGCGGCCAGTCGCCTCAACCGCCTGATCCCACTTGAGCAGATCCCGGAGGCCAGGGTTGGTGAAGATCGATTTCGATACTTCCCTCCATCGGGATTGCGGCTGGCGGCGTGTGGCGATCATCTCGGCGACCACTGAAATGGCGATTTCCTCGGGCGAAACGGCGCCGATGTCGAGTCCCATTGGAGCGGTCAGCTTCTGGAAGCGGTCACGCGGGATGCCTTCCCGCTCGAGTTCCTTCACGATCGAGATCACCTTGCGCTTGCTGCCGATCATCGCGATGAAGCGCGCTTCGGTTTGCACGGCCAGGCGCAAGACGCGCATGTCGTCGCGATGGCCGCGGGTCACGATGATCAGGTAGCTCGACGGGTTGATATCCAGCTTCGGAAAGACGTCCTCGTACTCGCCGGCGTGGACGGACTCCGCTTCCGGGAATCGTTCCCGCGAGGCGAATCTCTCCCGATCGTCAACGACGATGGTGGCAAAGCCAGCGAGATCGGCCACCTTGGCGATGGATTTCGAGACATGGCCGCCGCCGAAGAGGAAGGCCCGAGGCTGGGGCAATATCGGTTCGACATAGACGTTGAGCTGGCCTCCGCAGATCAAGCCGTTCTCGTAGGCCACGTCCTGCCCCAGCGAGAAATCGAGCATTTTGGCTTGGCCGGTATCCATCACCTCACGCGCCGCCGTAAAGACTTCGGCTTCGACGCACCCGCCGCCGACAGTCCCGAGCATCGTGCCGTCTTCGCGCACCAGGAGCTTGGCATTTTGATAAGAAGGAATCGAGCCGTTGACCTGAACGATGGTCGCGACGGCGCATTTCCGGCCTGCGCGTCGGAGGCGGACGAGTTCCTCGTAAATATCCATTCCTGATTTTGTATTGTAGCGCCACCGGTTTGGTCTAACGTACAGAATCTGGAGGCGGCTTCGTGTTTCACCTGGTGTCACATGTGCAATTGAGTCGATCGAAATTGTTGTGTTTCGTGATCCACTGCGCTACAAAAGCGCTATGAGACTTCACGCTTCCATCACAGGAGCAGTGGCGATGCTACTGCTCGGGATCGCTATCGCACCGGCGCCTGTACAGGCCGGCGAAGCCAATGACTTGATGCTGAGCAGCATCAAGGACGCACAGGACAAGCTACTCCAGTTGGCCGAAGCCATGCCGGAGGACAAATACGGTTGGAAGCCGGCAGAAGGTGTGCGCTCGGTGAGCGAGGCCTTCATGCACGTGGCTGGCGCGAACTACTTTTTCGGAGCTCGCATGACGGGCACCAAGCCGCCGGCGGAGGCTCGCGGCCTGGAGAAGGAAGTCACTCAGAAGACGGAGGTAATCACGAAGCTCAAGGAGTCATTCGAAAGAGTCAACGCCGGGATCGAGAAAGCGGACATGAGCCAACCGACCAAGCTTTTCGGAGGCCGCGAGGGAACCATGGGCGATCTCGCGATGATCGCGGTTTCTCACGCACACGAACACTTGGGACAGCTTATCGCCTACGCCCGCTCGAACAACGTAACACCACCCTGGAGCAACTGAAGTTGGGAGAACGGTCCTCTGGGGAGCTCGATCAAGAGCTTTGACGCGAGGCCTAGTTGCTGGCGTAGCGGGGCCCTCCGGCCCTGCTACGGCCAGTCGGCCGGCGGCGCGGCAAGTAGAGTCCAGTTGTCCTAACCCATCACGTTGCCTTGAACTTGAGCCCGATCCGATAGAAGCCAGTCAACTCCACGCTGTGACACACTTCACAATGGAGTTTTACTCCCTTGCCCGGGATCCCCACCCGGACAGAAGAACCCATGGGCAGCTCGCGGGGGAGCTTAATGCAAAGCCCCCCGCGTGATACATCGATGCATCGGCCGCGAAGTCGAAAGCTGTTGTCCGCTTCGTCAACTCCGTCAACCCACACGACCGTATCGACCGGAAATCGCTCATGACGGCGTCTGTTCTCTGCGGTGTTGCTCATCTCCTAACTGACTTTTCGGCTGTTCTTCAGCGGAACTTGATGCGTAATACAACATTACAGGTTCAGCGTTTCATATTCTTTACTATCTTTTTCCTATACAACCCTCTTCATTCTTAGTGCTCGCTGCCGCTGCTGTCTATGCCAAGGAACCTGACAAACCGGAGTGGATGAAGCTCATTCAGGATCGCCCTCCGGGTCATCCAGCCGGCCCACTCGTCTTCTCGGATGTTGTACATTGCCGGATGAAATGATCTCAAACAGCGATTCCCCGGCCCTGATGATACACATGAAACCCATCGGGGTGGTGCATTCTCCTTTTTCACGATCGAAAGGAACACCGGTGCAGCCGAAATTGGCTGAGGAAGCGGCAGGAACCGTCGAAGTCTACCCGGAATACCAGGACGGACTTGCCGATCTCAATGGGTTCGAGCGGATCTGGCTGATCTTCTGGATTCATCGGGCAGCTCAACCTCGCCTGAAGGTGATTCCCTATCTGGACGACACAGAACGGGGACTGTTCGCCACCCGCGCCCCGAGCCGTCCGAATCCCATTGGGATCTCGCCGGTACGTCTGCTTAGCGTCGAGGGAAATGTTCTTCGTGTCGCCGGCCTTGACATTCTCGACCAAACACCGTTGCTGGACATCAAGCCATACTCTCCCCATTTCGACTGTTTTCCGGAGAGCCGCTCCGGCTGGCTCGATGCCGTGAAGCGGCGATCCATGGCCGACTCCCGGTTCGAACGGGCGGATTAGACGGCCCCGGAACGCTGAGGTTGACCCGGGCTACACCAGCTTCGGATCAAAGAACGAGACCAGCGATTCGTTCGGCCAGCCATCGCCTTTTTTCAGATCATGACCGGCGCGGTCGACCGTGATGAGAGTGGCACGTCCGGAAACCAGCTCGATGGCCGCTTTCATCCCCTCGATCGACCCGAACGGGTCGCGCGTTCCCTGAACAAAGAGGGCGGGTACGGTCACTCGCGGGAAATGCTCGATTCGAAGCCGATCCGGCTTGCCGGGCGGGTGCAGCGGGTAGGAGAGCAGCAACAGGCCGTCCACGAGTTCGGGCGCCTCCGCCGCGAGGATCGACGCCTGACGTCCACCGTATGAAGCACCGCCGAGGATCACGGTTTCCGCGCCGCTGGACCGCAGCCGCTCGACGGCCTGCCGGAGAACTTCGCGGTCTTTTTCCGCATCCCCGCGGCGAGGGGGCCCGGTTGGCCTCCGCTGGCGATAGGAGAGATCGACACGCTCCACGCTGTAGCCGCGTTCCGCAAAAACCTCGCCGACGGCCAGCAGCAGGGGAGCGTCCCGATTGGAGCCGGCGCCGTGGGTGATCACCAGGGCGCGAGTCGGTGGTTTCGGCATCGCATGGATACGGCAGCGACCATGATACCTGAGCTCTCCAAACAGTCGCCGCTCTAGTCTCCGCGTTGAAGGAGTTCGAGATGTTACAAAACGGCGCCAATTCGCGCATTTTCTATCTATCGCTGGGGATTGATACTACAATCCAATGAAGGGCAAGTAACTGTTTGTTCAAAGGAGGGAATACAGTTCAATGCGAAAATTGACTTTGCTGATCACATTGGCGGCGGTAACCGCTGTTGGGGCGATGGCTCAAGGATACCGGACCGCCACATTTCGCGTGTCTCTGTCCGGGACCCAAGAGGTGCCGCCGATTGAAGGCTACCAGGTGGCGGGGGATGCAACCTTCGAGATCACCATGCAACGCGATTCGGATGGGGTTTTGACGCGGGCCATCGCGAACTTCCGCGCTCACTATAACGCGCAGGACGAGCAGACACCCGTGGCCATGCACATCCATCGGGGAGGGATGGGAGTGAACGGTCCAGTCGTGATCGGCTCTGGCCTGCAACCCGGCGATGTGGAGTCCGGCACTTCGGCGAACATCTACCGGCAGGTCACCATAACGGATCGGACCACGCTGGATGTTGTCGATGAAATCCTCGCCGACCCCACGGGCTTCTACCTGAACGTCCACTCTACGCAACACCCGCCGGGGTTCGTTAGGGGCCAGCTTGAACCAATGCTTTCCAACGCCGCTCTGCGGAGCCAGATCAACAGTATCGAGACAAAGATCGATGAGATCGACCGCTTCATGCGGGTGTTTGCCAACTCGCTCGGTGTCGTTGTCCGTTGATCATGGATCTTCGGTGCGGGGGGCGGCGGGTTCGCCCGCCCGCACCACAAGCGGCGCCCCTACTCGGGTAGCGGCCAGTTCTCGGATTTCGTTCGACCTTGGCGGAAGAACTCGGTGAACTCGCCGACAAGCTTGGGATGGGACGCCGCCAGATCCCTGCTCTCGCTCTGGTCTTGCGCCAGGTTGTAAAGCTCGATCGGCTCTTCCAACCCATGCCGGACGGCCTTCCAGTCGCCGCGGCGCGCTGCTTGATGGAATCCGCGGGAATGAGTTTCCCAGTAGAGGTATCGATCCGACAGATCCTGCCGCTCTCCTAAGAGTGTGGGAAGCACGTTGACCCCGTCGAGCCCGGAGGGAACATCCACGCCCGCCAGTTCGGCGGCAGTGGGAAGGAAGTCGGGAAAGTACCAGACCGCCGATTCGTTGGTCTCGCCCGCCTTGATCCGCCCCGGCCAGCGGACGATCATCGGGACGCGGATCCCGCCCTCATAAACGGAGCCCTTGCTCTCACGGAAATCTCCGGTTCCGCCGAACATCTCGTCTATATCTCCGGCGGCTCCATTATCGCTGCAGAAGAAGACGATGGTTTCGTCGGCGATGCCCAGCTCCTCGATCAAGTCGAGGATGCGTCCGATATCGGCATCCATCCGCGTTTCCATCGCGGCGACGGCTTTCTTGGGTTCCGGCCATGCGCGGTCTTTGTAGGGTCCGAGGTCGGGCACTTCGAAGGCGGCATGCGGGATCGTATAGGGAACGTAAAGGAAGAAACGCTCGGCGCGATGGCGGCGGATGAAGTTGAGCGCGAAGCCGGTGAACAGGTCGTGGGTGTACTGGTTTCGCTCGCCCTGCTGATTGCCGGTGAGATCGAAACGCCCCCGATCGAGCCAGATGAAGGTCGGATAGTAGGTGTGGGCACGGCGTTGATTGAGGTAGCCGAGCCACTCATCGAAGCCCTGGCGGTTCGGCTCACCG
>CAYLSS010000381.1:0-5177 GCA_964385765.1 uncultured Solibacteraceae bacterium | reverse complement strand
CGGTCATAGCGCTGGCACTTCCTTTTTGTGCCTTCACATGGAAGGGCCACCTCGATGTCGGCGATCTGCTGGTCGACGGTGCCGAGCCGCAGGCCTTCGAAGCTCTTGTCCGGAAGAGTCCAGTCCTCGATGGGCCCCACACTGGGACGATCGGGTGGGGGCTCGTAATCGAGCGATACCCGAAAGCGCTTGGACCCATCCAACTTCTCGACGAGGTCGAATGAAAGCCTGGAGTCACATTCCTCGAAATCGCCGGGCGTCCCGAACTCGAGGAAGGTGAGGTAGCGGTTCAGATTCTCGACCAGGTAGCCGCGCACGGTATCCTCGATCCGCTTCAGCTCTTCGGGAAAATATTCGTCGGCGTACCGCTGCGCGGAGACTTGAAAGTCCACCACAACGCACTGCTTGTCGGCCCGCATAAGCGGCGCCCAAAGCAGAATCAATACCCAGATCAGATAGCTGATTCTCATAACACTACCTCCGGAACTCGATCCTACGGTCAACCAGGCGCTGGGCGCCCACCGTGACCGTGCTTTCCCCCAGGTTGCGTCCTCTGCGCGAGAGAATCCTCGCGGTCACCGCCGACCCTGGTTCGAGCTCCCTCCCGATCACCAGCGGATTTTTCCACGCCAGCAAGGCCTCTGCAACAGCATCGTCATCGGCTTGCGACACGGTCAACTCGAGCTGCCAATCCGTGGAGATGCTGTTCGGCGACGCATCCGCGCTTCCCACCAGAACAGACCGCGCCTCCCGGACAATGGCTAACACCCCGTCGGCGGGCTCGGCTTCCGTGAAGCAGGTGATGTCGCGGGGGCAGTTCGTGCAAAGCACCACGCAGCCGGATGTCGCTCCGATGTAATCGAAGCTTTCCACCGGCGGCCGGAACAACACGGAAGGCGCGGGACGCAGGTCCCGTTCCGGCTGCACCGTTTTCGAGAAAATCGGATGCACGGCGATCACCTCGGGCAGATAGCCGCGGACATGCAGCCGGTACTCCCGGCCAAACGGAGTTGTCCGCACCCACTTGAAGCGTCGCTGCGGGCCCTCGGATTCCGGAAGTTCATGCTCTTTGTTGGAATCGGAGGGTCCGGCGCCCTCCAACTCGACCAGGCTCGCGACAACGGTCTCCTCGCCAACCGGCGCGACCACCAGTACGGAGGAGTAGCTCGCGCCGAGCACGGCCGCCGCGAGGTAGAGCGCGATCAATAACGGCGGAGAGATCAATCGCCGAGCCAGGCGACGCGCCTGATCGGAGGCCGAGCTTTTCTCGGCCGCGCTCAGCAGCCAGTTGCTGCCAAGGCCGACGCCGCCCATCAGAGCGGCCAGAACACCGGGGTTCTTGATTCCGTGGCCCAGGTGGTGAGTGGACCACAGGTTGACCGCTCCGGCAAGGCCCAGAAACAGCACCAGGCTTACCGTCTGTCGCATGGGCATTCCCTCCTGCGGGCGGGGCGCCGGCTGTGGAACCGGCTGCCTACGTCGCCGCGGACGCGGGTAACGGACACGCCTAGTTCGCCCGCTCTGAGTTTCTTCGCTCATTGCCGCCTCCGTCCCGGCAATGCCCTTTCCTTCAAGTTGAACGGACCGGCGCCGATTTCGTCAAGGCGATCATAGCTTACCTCGCAGCAAAAGAGACACTTCGACGGCGGCTTTATCCGCAAGAAAGGAAGATCATTATGTTTTCACTAAAATACCGCACCGGATCGCCGCCGGGAAGACAAAACTGCGACAACCCACGCCGCATCGACGGCCGAGCCGGAGTCTCCGTCGATCATCATCTTCCGCGGAGGCCTGAAGGAGCCCTAACATTCCTGGCCTACATTGTTTGTTATGCTTCCCTAGATGGCGCTCTTGACCGTCTCCGGACAGCCGGGTTGTCCTGTTGATGAGATTGCCCGTCTGACCGCCCAGCGCCTGGGATTCGAGCTCTTTGGCGAGCTCGCGCTCGAGCGAATGGTTGAGGAGCAGTTTGGCCCCGGCGCCTCCCTGCCCGATCGTGCCTGGCCGCACCTACTGGCATCGATCCTGGCGAGCCTCGCCATCGAACATCGGATAGTCGCCTGCCTGCCCGGGGCGGAATTCCTCCTGCGACAGTATCCGGGCATCCTTCGGACCCACGTCGCCGCGCCCGCCACCTACCGCACCGGCATGCTCATGCTGGACCGCCAGATAGAACGTCCCTCGGCCAGAGAGCTGATGCAGCAGCTCGACCGCGACGAACGAGCCGAACGCCGCCGCCGCCATGGCCGGGCGACCATCCCAACCGAGCTATTCGATCTGATCGTCAACGCCGCCCTGCTCGACGGCGACGGCGCCGCCGAGCTCATCGCCACCGCGGCCCGGATCCGCGGCATTACCGCCATGGGCCTCATGCCCGCCGCTGTGGAGACCGAGATTCAGTTTCAGGTTCGGCTCCAGCTCGCTCGCTATCGCATTCGACCACCCGGCGGGGTCAGCCTGCAGCGCAAGGAGTTCGTCCATCCGAGCGAGGAAATCTTCGCCAACCTGCTCGACTTCTACCGCATCGCGTGGGAATATGAACCTCGCAGCTTCCCGCTCGAGTGGGACGAGCACGGCCAGATTCTCGAGGCATTCACTCCGGACTTCTATTTGCCGGAATTCGAACTTTACGTGGAGCTGACCACTATGAAGCAGGCGCTGGTCACCAGAAAAAACCGGAAGGTCCGCCGGCTAAAGAAGCTCTATCCCGAAGTTAATATCCAGATCTTCTACCAGAAGGACATCCAGAACTTGATCTTCAAGTACGGACTCACTGACCGTACCATGCAGGTATGACCCCCGAGCCACCGGCCGCCATCGAGCGCATCCTGTTCACCGAGGACGAGATCCGAAGCCGGATCCGCGAGGTTGGGGCCGAGATCTCCGAGAAACATCGCGGCCGCGGTGTGAAGCTCGTGGCCGTCCTCAAAGGGTCGATCTTCTTCCTGACCGCTTTGGCTCGCGCCATCGAGATCCCGGTCAAGATCGATTTCCTGGCCATTTCGAGTTTTTCATCATCCGGGGGCTCGCCCGGAGTAGTACGGATTGCCAAGGATCTCGACGAGCCGATCGAGGAGGAAGACGTGCTGCTGGTCGAGGACATCGTCGACACGGGACTTACCGCCCGCTACCTGCTCCAGACGCTGGCCGGACGAGGACCCAACTCGCTCGCCGTCTGCACGCTGCTGGACCGCACGTCCCGCCGCCTGGTCAAGGTGCCCGTCGCTCACCGCTGTTTCGAGATCCCCGACCGTTTCGTCGTCGGCTTTGGACTCGACTATAAGCAGCTCTATCGCAACCTGCCTTATATCGCGGTCATGAAGCCAGGCGCGGCAGGCGCGGCCTGAGGATTGCGCCGGCATCGCGCCTCGGTGCATCATCGTAGTACCGTTTCATCGTCGGCCCAGGCTGGCGCAAATTCTTGGGAGGAGTATTCGTATGTCAAAACCGAATCTGGCCGTCATGGCCGGAGTCGCTCTCAGCCTGCTATCCACCCCGGCGCTGGAGGCGCAGATTCTCGACCTCACGCAGCGCTACCAGGTCATCGAGCGCGACGATACCGACGAGCTATACCGGGACTTGAGCAAAGCCGGACAAAACGGAATCCGCGTGATGACCGGCTCCTCAACCGGAGACAACGTCATGGTGCTGCTGGGAAAAGTCGACGAGAACCAGCGCTTCGAGTACTTCGTGGTGGCCGCCGACAAGCCGGCGGATGTTGAGCGTCAGATCGGCCACGCCGGGAGACAAGGCTACCGCCTCCTGCCGGCGACCATCACGCTGCTGAAGAAGACCTTCGGCAGCAACAGGGTGGTTATGATCTTCGAGAAGCCGCCCGAGACCGAGGGTACGTTTGAATACCTCCTGCTCGACGCATCGCTCGGCCAGACAATGCAGGTCACCCTCGCCCAGTCCATTGATCGGGGGTTCCACGTGCTGGGAATGTTTGAGAAGGACGATAAGACGCTGCTCGTGCTCGAAAGAAAATCCAACTGACTTCGAATCGAGAAGACACCGTGAAGGCCAGACATAGATTGCTTGCCCTCCTGGCACACCCGGATGACGAATCACTCGGTTTTGGCGGCACTCTGGCAAAGTACGCCGCGGAAGGAGTCGAAACCTATCTTGTTACCGCAACGCGAGGAGAGCGCGGGCGATTCGGTAAACGAGGCAAGGATGTCGACCCGGAGGAAACCGGCCGGGTGCGCGAGACGGAATTGCGAAATGCCGCCTCAGCCTTGGGGATTCGCGAGGTCTCCATCCTCGGCTTTCCGGACGGAGGGATTGCACAGGTCGACGCCGGCGCCGCAATCCGGGCGGCCGTGATGCACATCCGGCGGATTCGACCCGACGTGGTCGTCACCTTCGGTCCGGATGGCGGCTACGGTCATCCCGACCACATCGCCATCAGCCAGTTCGCCACCGCCGGCGTTGTCTGCGCCGCCGATCCATCGTTCGAGTGCGGCGAGAGCGTGGAGGATCCACCCGCTCCGCACCGCGCCGCGAAGCTCTACTGCATGGCCTGGCGAAAGAAAACACTGGACCTGTATGAAGCGACCTTTCGGAAGCTCTCCTCCAAGGTCGACGATGTCCAGCGCCAGGCGACTCCCTGGCCTGATTGGGCGGTGACCACTGAAATCGATACGTCCGCCTACTGGCCTATAGTCTGGCGTGCGGTCAAGTGCCACGAGACTCAGCTCGCGATCTTCGAACGCCTCGAGGAACTGCCTGATGAGTATCACAGCAAGCTCTGGGGCACGCAGGAGTTCTATCGTGTTTACAGCGCCGTCAACGGCGGGCGCAAGCTCGAGACGGATTTGTTCGAGGGTTTGCGCTAAGTCCTTGTAGGAGGCATTCAACCGCTATGGTTCATTCCCGTGGCGTCGGGCATCTTCGAACCCGTACTGCCCCGCTCGAGATGACGGAGGAGTTGTTCCGCGAGCTGGGGCACGATCTCGTGGACCGAATCGCCGATCTCATCGCTTCCATCCGCACAAGGCCGGTCACTCCGGCAGAGCCTCCGAATGTGGTGCAAGCCGCTCTTGGTCAAGACCGCTCATTGCCCGAAGAAGGCGGCGACCCTCGCGACTTGCTTCGGGAGGCGACCGGTCTTTTATTCGAGCATTCACTCTTCAATGGACATCCGCGATTTTATGGCTACGTCACCTCCAGTGCCG
>CAYLSS010000380.1:0-5179 GCA_964385765.1 uncultured Solibacteraceae bacterium | reverse complement strand
CGACGCATTCAATATGGTGGCGCTTACCGCCGCCATTAACACGGTTCCAAACAACTACGGCCGCATCGGCCAAATGAACCTCATGCCGGAGGAAGGTGTCCGTACTCGCACGATCCTCATCGAGGAGCAGAACGGGGTGCTGAACCTCCTGCCGACGAAGCCAGTTGGCTCTCCCGGCACGGAGGGTACTGCGCCGAAACGCAAGGTGCGGAGTTTCGTGATCCCGCACATCCCGCATGATGATGTTGTGCTGCCGGAAGAGGTCCAGGGCATCCGGGCGTTCGGCTCGGAGAATGAGGTCCAGGCGCTCTCGGATCTGATCGCGAAGAAGCTGCAGATAATGAGGGCCAAGCACGCCATCACGCTCGAACACTTGCGAATGGGGGCACTGAAGGGCGTCATCCTCGATGCGGACGGATCGACGATCTACGATCTCTACAGCGAATTCGGAATCACCGCAAAGTCGATCAACTTCGCGCTCGGAACCGCCGGAACTGAGGTCTTGACGAAGGTCTTGGAGGTCAAACGCCACATCGAGGACAACCTCCAGGGCGAGTTTATGTCCGGCATTCACTGCCTGTGCTCGGCCGGATTCTTCGACGCGCTCACCACGCACGCGAAGGTGAAAGAAGCGTACGCGCGCTGGCAGCAGGGGCAGATTCTGTTCAGCGACAACCGCACCCACTTCACGTTCGGCGGTGTGACTTTCGAAGAGTACCGAGGCCAGGCCACCGACATCGACGGCAACGTCCGGAAATTCATTGCCGACGACGAGGCGCACTTCTTCCCCCTCGGAACCCTCAGCACCTTCCGTACTTACTTCGCGCCGGCTGACTTCAACGAAACCGCGAACACGTTGGGCCTGCCGCTGTACGCAAAGCAGGAGCCGCGGAAGTTCGGGAGAGGGACAGACCTCCATTCTCAATCAAACCCGCTCGCTTTGACTCTCAGACCCAGCTGTTTGGTCCGAGGCGTGAAAGCCTAATTGGCCCCCGACTGACACCTTAAGGTGCGTCCATCGTCTGGGCCACGGCGTTCTAGCTTGCCAAGATCTCTCTTGGCGTCGCAAGGCCGGGCTTGGTGTGGCGCGGCTTGGCGCGGCAAGGCTGGGCATGTCAGGGTGAGGCGGAAACGGACGGTCTAACAGCCGTCCGTTTCCGTTATCCACCGCAATCCCAATTCTCAACAGCGGAAATCACCATGAAAGACTTCAACTGGATCACCGCCCTGAAATGGGCCGGCGGCCTTCTGGCCGCCACGTGGGGGAGGCTCAATCCACTCATGCAATCCCTTCTCATCCTCATGGCGCTGGACATTCTGAGCGGATTGATTGCCGGCTTTGTCACGAAGTCGCTGTCAAGCGACGTCTCCTGGAAGGGCATGGCGAAGAAGTCCCTCGTGCTTCTATTGATCGCGGCCTGCGAAGTCCTCGAGCACACCTGGAACCTCGGAGTACCGCTCGCTGCCGGCGTCGTTGGTTTCTACATCGTGCACGAGTTGGTGTCGATCACCGAGAACACCGGCCGGGCCGGACTTCCAATGCCGAAAGTGCTGACGGCGGCGATCGAGAAGATGCGGGAGCAGACGAGCGGCGCCGGGAAGCAAAAGTTGGCGGACCGGCAACGCTCACCAGAGCGTTGAGAGCTTGTATTGTCTCTTTTCGGGCTTGTCCCAATCGCGATGACACTCCCGGCAGAGGACGAAGTGATCCACAAGGTACACGAACTCGTAAGCGATATAGCGCCCGCAGTGGTGGCACCACGCTGATGAGACCGGGCCCAGTCGGATCGCGTTCATGCCAACCACACACTATCAGAGAAACGTAGATCTGGCTAGAGTCGATCCCCACGATTCGTTCTTTCGCCGATATCACCTATGAATCCCTGGGATAACCTGATGCGGTCGCTGAACGACCGCGTGCTATCCGAGTTCGGCCAGGAGGTCAACTACACCCCAGGAGCCGGCGCGTCCTTCACCGTCACCGGAATCCTCGAGACCGGAGTCGGCGAGGAAGACAGCACGCCGGGAACCTATGCGGTGTTGTTCGTGAAGGCCAGCTCCTTCGAGCAGCCACCTGCGCGGGGAGATCAGGTTGCTGTCGGTGGCCTCACCTATCGGGTGGTCGACCTCGATGCTGACTCCGCCGGCGGCATCCGGCTGACGCTTCATCGCCATGGAGTCGCTTTGTGATCAACCCCGGCACCCTCGTCGACACGATTGTCGAGAAGCTCCGTGCCATTTCCGAGCTGGTGACCGAGATGGGCAGCGACGCCACGCGCATCCAGCCCTACCACTACCGGTATCCGAAGGAATCGAGCGTCGCCCGGGCACTGCATGACGTCGGGTCACCGTCGATCTTGGTCGTCTATCGGGGAACCGATCCGGGCCGCCTCGGCGGAGGTGACGTATGGAAGCATCGCTTCTCGCTCTTCATCCGCTCGGGCGAAGTCGCCGATGCCGACCCGGCAACGGCTGGCTACTACCGGCTGCTGGAACTGATCACAACTGGCGTGCCGTCCAGCGGCGACGGCCAGCGGATGCTCTACACCGTGATCCACCCGAGTTGCTACCCCATAGACCTGCCGCGGATGGTGGCCGCCTCAGACATCGAGGGCATTGACTTCTTCGAGGTACAGTTCAGCCTCACGGAGATCGGAGATAACTGATGGCTATTCACAAAGTATGGCTTCGCCCGCCAGCGTCTGTGGGCGGCGAGCCCCAGGAAGTGGAGGCGACGGTGGACAAGATCGTGCCTCTCATGGTGAAGGGCTGGACCCAATGCGAGGTGCCGGCGCCGATCTCGAAAAAGAAGGAGAAAGTAACTGATGGCGAATCTGCGTGAGCTTCTGATCGGCTTCGGCAAGGCAAAGCAGACCGACATTGCGACAGCGAACAGCGGGGCTCAGATCTGGCGCTTGGCGAAACTGAACCGGGAGATCGCCAACCCGCGCTACGTCACCGAGAACGACGCGGAAGAACTGGGCAAGGGCCATGAGTTCGCCACCGCGCTCTACAAGTCACACATTGAGAGTGGGCCCCACAGCCTAGAGAAATATCTCTCCAGCCAGTTCGCCGCTTGGCTATTTTGCTTCGGCCTCGGCAAGGTTGTGGAATCCGGTACCGGGCCGTACACGTACACCTGTACGCCAATCAACCCCGTTACCGACGGGATGGAACTGCCGTACTTCAGCTACGTCGAGCAGATCCGACCTGGCGGAAGCGCCGTGCGCGACGTCATGCTGGTGGGCTGCGCCGTTGCGGGCTTCCGCATCGAGATCAGTTCAGGGCCCGGGCGAACGAACGCGAAGGCCACGGTCGAGTTCGCCCACTCCGGCAAGATTGCTGAACCGAGTGGGATCTCGATGCCGGCAGCGACGATCGAGAACCTCCTGAACGCGTACTCGCTCTCCTGCACGGTGAACGGCGTGGAC
This sequence comes from uncultured Solibacteraceae bacterium, assembly GCA_964385765.1. Classification (GTDB taxonomy): domain Bacteria; phylum Acidobacteriota; class Terriglobia; order Bryobacterales; family Bryobacteraceae; genus CAWELS01. Next base: position 1,748 of record CAYLSS010000380.1, on the reverse strand, counting down.
TACGTGGCCACGAAGAACTTCGTCTCGCTCACGATGGGTTGGGACAACGCCTTCCGTGATACCTCCGACTACTACCCGGGCTCCGGGCAGCAGGATGGCTACCAGATCAAGGGGCGCATGGAGGTTGGCGACCGCGTGCCGTCCTTCAGCATGATGGCCCGCTTCAAGAACGGCTCGACCGAACTGCAGCAGGTGCGGGACTTAACGACGGGGACCGCCGTGATTGGCCTGACCGCGGGCGCCGACAACGACATGCAAGTGACCTGGCAGAGGCTGGGATTCAGTGTGGCGGAACTCGGCGAGACCGATGGGATCGTGACAGTTCAGATTACTGGGCTCCCGATGTATGACGTTACGAACGGGGTAGTGAGCGCGGTGGTGACGACGCCGGAGGACGGGATTGGGTAGCTGTCCATGAGTCGTAGGTGAGCACGTCGATTAGATCTGGGTGGAGGCACGCAGTGAGACTGGATCAAGTGGTGGCTGTCTAATACACGGTGAGGACGGCCTAGGACGCGATCCGGCAACATGGGATTCCCGGAATGATCGATACTGTGAAAAGGAGCAAGAAATCCGGAAACGAGATACATAGCGAAGTGTCCAATGATGATCGTAGTCCCATCGACATCGCTCGCGTCTTCTGCGACGAGTCCGGGTTTACGGGAAACAACCTGCTGGATCAGCAGCAGCCCTACTTCGTCTATGCGGCGGTGGTAGCCGAGCCGGAGCCGACAGCAGAGTTCGTTGCACAAATCGTACGGGATTTCAATGTGCAAAATGGAGAACTCAAGGGCTCGCGGCTGCTCAGGTACCACAGGGGGCGTCAAGCCATCGAAGTCGTACTGAAACGATTTGCCGAGGCATCTAAGGTGGCGGTTAGCGAGAAACGCTTCGCACTGGCCACCTATTTTTTCGAGTACATTTTTGAGCCAGCACTCGCAGACCAAAACAGTATCTTCTATAGGGCCAACTTCCATCGTTTCATTGCAGGAATCGTGTACGCTCACTGGCTGGCACAAGACCAGCATGCGGAGAAGCTGATCTCCGATTTCTCGGCGATGATGAGGCAACTTGATGCCAGTGGCTTCGAGGCGCTAGGGCCAGGAGACATCACGATCTTCGACGAGAAACGCATACTCGATCAGATCGCGCTGTTCGCATTCCTTCACAAGACTGCCATCGAAGACGAACTCAGTGTGGTTTACGGCGATGGTAGCGCCCCGAATTGGATTCTGGACCTCAGTACCACTTCTCTGTTTAGCATTCTGTCTGAACTGGCGGAGAGCCACAGCGTGATCGAGGTGTACTGCGACGAGTCGAAGCCACTCCTGGCGAACCGAGAAATCTTCGACGCAATGGTGAACCGTCCCGATATGCCTCGCAAAAGACATTTCTGGGACCAGCGCTCATTTGGATTCAATCTCGCATGTGAGCCTAGGTTTGTGGACTCTGCGAGTCACTCGGGGATTCAGATTGCCGATGTTGTGGCGGCCGCAGCGGGTTTTGTGATGCAGAACCGCAGAGATGACCTAGCCCAATCGTGGCTTGAGCTATTGAAGACTTCCTTGAGCAGCTGCAATATGTTGCCTGATCTGAGCTACGCAGATCCAATGAGTCAAGACGGCTTCGTCGGAGCCATGATTCTACGGGAACTGCTGAGCCGGGCGCTGCAGAAGCGTGATCTGTTCAAGGATATGCCAGAGTTCATCGCCGCAGCGCAAGCCTCATTCCCCGACTGGGCGGAAGCG
>CAYLSS010000379.1:0-5179 GCA_964385765.1 uncultured Solibacteraceae bacterium | reverse complement strand
GACATCTGTCCTTCTCTGGCGCCTAACGATGAGTCCTTTTTGGCGGCGCGGGAAGGATGCAGGGCCTCTGCGCTCGCGGCATCCATCATGAGCTCCCGCAGCACGGTTTCCAGAGGAGCGACCAGACGATCAAGATCAGTGCGGCGCATCTCGCGGCAAAACTGCCTTGGGGAGACGGCCTCGAGCATCACCCGGTCGCCGTACCGGATGGCGGCGATTCGACAGGGCAAGAACGCTGCGAACCGGATGTCAGCGGCCAGCAACGCTCTATATAGCTCACTGTGGCAAACGGTAAACGTAATGGCATCGTGCGCCAGCCGCCGCTCCCCATCCCGAAGCAGCGATTCCAGAGGCGTTACCGCCAGAACGTGGGTTCCGTGCTTCGACGCCCGTCGGCAGAGAGCCGCCTCCATCTCCTCCAGCCGGTGCATCGATTCGACCTGGATCATTCGGTCAACCTCCACCCCCGATGATATAGCAAATAGCGCTGCCGCATTGTTCAGAACGATTCCGGCTCTCTCCTCATCCGTCTGGCCGCCGGCCCGAAGCGCGCGGCAAGAAGAGGTCGATCGCCACCACCTCCTGCGTACGCAGGCGAATGGCCAGTTGGTGATGAACCAATAGATCCGAAGCCTCCCCAATCCGAGCTGCCGCGGCCCGGTCGGGACGAAAACGATAGCGGTCGGCTTTCTCTTGATGTGAGTAATCGCGATAGTCGGGCGGCGAGTCAGCCATCAGCTCGCACAAGACCTCCCAGAAACTGCGCTTCAGCATCTTCCGCCGCGAGAGCGCTTCGGGCTCGACCTCCAGCGCCTGCCCCGAATGAAAACGGATCACCACCAGCGAGCAAAGCTCATCGCGGAATGGACGCTGCGGTTCCGGTTCGGGGAATGGCGTCAGCAGCTCTTCAAGCTCGGAGGGCGTAGGTTCCCATCTTTCCCAGCGATACCGGGATGCGCCTCGAATCAGCGTCCCCGCCCTAAGGATGCGGCGCACCCGATCAGGCTGTTTTCCGACCTTGGCCACAATCAACTCCAGCAATTCTGCCGGTGACATCTCCTGCACAACCACGGGAGTGATGGCAATCATGCCAGCCTCGTCGGAAATCAGTTTCACTCGGATGGAATCCGGTACCGGCATCAAAAGGCTAGAGGGCCGAGGCGATCAGTTCGCCCATGGCCGTGGTTGACAACGATCCGCCCATGTCCGGCGTACGGTTCTCCGGACTGGAATAGACGGTTTCCACTGCCCTCCGGATCATGTCGGCGCCGCGCCGCGTCTCCTCATCGCCGAGCCAGTCGAGCATCATCGCGGCGGACAGAATCGTCGCCGTGGGATTGGCCTTTCCCTGACCCGCGATGTCGGGCGCCGAACCGTGCGAAGGTTGAAACACCGCGTGACGATCTCCTATGTCAGCCGATGGAGCCATTCCCATGCCCCCGACAAGCCCCGCGGCCAGGTCCGAGAGGATATCGCCAAACATGTTCTCAGTGACCAGCACATCGAAATCCTCCGGACGGCGGACCAGGTACAGGCTCGCTGCATCGACGTAAACGTGTTCTTTCTGTATATCAGGAAACTCGGTGGAGACGCCGTCGAAGATCATCCTAAAGAAAGCCATTGAGGGCAGCACGTTCGCTTTGTCGATGAGTGTTAGCCGCCGACGCCGGCGCCGGGCCAGACGAAACGCATAGCGGCAAACCCGCTCGGCGGCGCGCCGGGTGATCCGCAGTGTGTCCTCCACCAGATCGGCGTCCTTCTCGAATAGGTCCTTACGCGAAAAGAAGAGCCCTTCGGTGCTTTCACGGACGATCACGAAATCGATGTCGCCGGCGCCATAGCCCTTCAGCGGCGTGTCCCGCTCATGATAGAGATAAATCGGTCGTTCGCCGCCATACAGATCGAGTTGCTCGCGCAGGTCAAGCTGCGGCGCCATCTCGGTACCGGTTGCCCAGCGCACATGCGGCAGCCCCATCGCCCCAAGCAGGATCGCATCGAATTCCTTGATCCGCTCGAGCGTCCCGGGAGGCAGCGGATCGCCACCGCGAAGATACTCCCCCGCCCCGACAGAGAACTCCTCGAACGTGAATTCGATGCCGGTAAGCCGCGCCTGTATCTCAGACAGAATCCTGATCGTCTCACTGACGACCTCCGGGCCAATCCCGTCGCCTGGCAGCACTGCGATGCGAAATACACGATCCATGGGGGTTTCGGCTCATCATACAATACGGTGATGAGTGCCGCTCCAAGCCCCCTCGAGCGCGTTCGCAATGAACTGCTTCGATACGAGCATCCCCTGGTCGACTTTGCCGCTCGGGAACGCGAAGAGGGCGCCGTCGTGCTCCTCATCCAAGTCAAGAACCCGCCTCCAGGCGTTCACACGTATGAGGCAGACCTGCATAGCCGGGACCTGATGGGTAGCCAGTTCACCTGGACCTTCCAGCGGATCCTCTACGACTGCCTTCACGACTATCTGGTGGAACTCTTCATCAGGACTCCTCAAGGCGCCGACTAAAGACCATGACAGCCGCTGGGGAGATACTCCGCGACGAGATCCACCGCAGCGGACCGCTGCCGTTCCGGCGCTTCATGGAAGTCGCCCTCTACCATCCCGAGCACGGTTACTACCAGCGCTGTCTCGGCGATCCCTTCGGCCGCGAAGGCGACTTCTATACAGCCGAACAGATACAGCCGGTCTTCGGCTTGCTCATGGCGAAGCTGTTTCAAAAGTTTCGCAAGGAGGAAAGAAGCACGGACAACTGGGAGGTGGTCGAGCTTGGCGCGGGTCGGGCTGAGTTGTCTGAATTCCTGACCGCTTTCCGCTATCGCCCGGTCGAAGTCGGAGACTCCCTTCCGGCGACATTGCGCGGAATCGTCTTCGCGAACGAGTTCTTCGACGCACTTGCGGTTGACGTCGCCGTGCGGCGCTCGTCAGGATGGCGAATGATGCGCGTCGGCTTTGCGGACAATCGATTTCACTGGCGTGAAGCCGAACCGGTATCCGGCGCGGAAGCTGAATACCTGGAACGCTACGCCTCTAAGGCTCCCGAAGGCTGGACCGTTGAAATCGGTCTCGAGGCCGAACGTTGGATCCGCCGCATTGCCGGGCGGCTGGAACACGGCCGCCTGTTAGTGATCGACTATGGCTACACGGCCGCGGAGTTGCTCCGCTTCCCCGAAGGCACTCTGATGAGCTACAGGCGTCACCGGGCAATTGATGAAGTGCTCGCCGATCCAGGCGAACAGGACATCACCGCACACGTCTGCTTTCCCTGCCTCGAGGACACAGCACGCGCATGCGGCCTCAAGCAAATGCGCGCTGAAACACTCTGCGCGCTGCTGCTTTGGATCGGCGAGGATGATCACTTCGCAACACTGTTCGATGGCGTTCCGCAAGCCGAATGCCAGCGTCGCCGACTTCAACTGAAGACGCTGCTCTTCGGGATGGGCGAAACCTTCCGGATGCGACTTTGGGGGAAAGAGAAGAAAACATCCAAATAGGAAGCGGCCCCGTCTCCGGGGCCGCCATGAAAGCTGAGCAAGGCTGCGGTCCAGCTATTGGCTCTTCCGAGCCGTCTTCCTGGTAGCCTTCTTGGCTGTCGTCTTCTTGACTGCCTTCTTGGCGGCCTTTTTGACTGTCGCCTTTTTCTTGGTTGCTTTCTTCGCCGCTTTCTTAGCGGTCGTCTTTTTCGCCGCCACCTTCTTCTTGGCGGCCTTCTTTGCCGGCGATGTCTTGGCGGCCTTCTTCACCGCCGCCTTCTTCGCCGCCTTCTTGGTTGCTTTTGCCATCAGCCGATTCTCCCAAAAACATCGGATTTGCAGTCTAACAATGAGACCGCAGTGTGATTCATATATAAGGTTGTTTGCAAGGTTTGTCAAGGGAAAAACGGCTGTTACCAACAGCTTGCGTGCCGCGTCTTACGACTGACCGCCTCAAACGTTTGGGCGTAGAATTGTCGTAGAACATTTTCGCAGCAATATGGACCGCCGAACACAACGCACAGTGCCGGTCGCTTTGCTCGCCGCCCTGCTTGTGATCGTTGCTCTAAGCGGCGCCGGATGCCGGAAGAAAAAAGGCCGCCTTCCTGCCCCGCCCCCGACCCTTGCGCCCGGCGAGGAGCACGGCGTCGCCAGTTGGTACGGCCATCCTTACCACGGCCGGCAAACTGCCAGCGGCGAGGTATACGACATGGAACGGCTAACCGCCGCTCACCGCACGCGCCCGTTTGACTCATGGGTCAGAGTGACGAACCTCGAAAACGGCAAAACAGTCGATGTGCGAATCAATGACCGCGGCCCCTTCGTACGACGTCGCATCATCGATCTTTCCCTCGCCGCGGCGCGCGCGATCGACATGATCGGTCCGGGGACGGCAATGGTTCACGTCCAGACAATTCCGCTGCCCTTCGAGAAATCCACGCCGGCGGGCGGATCACGGCGCCCTCTGCCCGCTTCACCTCTCCACACCCCGGAGCCGGCCTTTTCGGTACAGGTCGGAGCGTTCGCTGACCGAAGCAACGCCGAGCGAATGTGTGCCGGAATGGCTGCCCGCTTCGGCTCCGCTCGAATGATCTGGCGCGATGACGAAGCAGGAAGCCTATGGCGAGTGTTTGCCGGCGCCGCCTCGGAAATTTCCGAGGCCGAAAGCCTGGCTTCTCAGATCCGGACTGAAGGAAGCGAGGCGTTCGTGTTGCGAGTCGATGGTCTCTTTGGACAACCCCTCGAATGCAGTCCGCAACCCTGGCCCGAGTGAACACAGAGGTGGCTCTGCGGACCCTTTCAGAGATATCGGGAAGACAACACCTTGCGGTCGTGTTCCGGAAGTTGATCTCCAGTAGATTTTTCTCTTAGCAGACACACTACACCTCAGAAGGGCCAGGGCAATGGTTATGCCCGATGCAGGTCGACGCTGACATGGCTGCTCGCGTAGAGAACCGTCACTCGAAGATCGTTGGAGAATCCAAGCGGACGCGGCAACTACTGGCGCTCGTTTCAAAAGCAGGAAAGGGACGCTGGCCGGTTCTGTTGCTGGGCGAAACCGGCACGGGCAAGGAGCTGATCGCACGCGCGATCCACGGTGTCAATCCATCCGGCCCGTTCGTCACCATCGACTGCTCCTCAATGGTTGGCCCTTTGATGGAGAGTGAGCTCTTCGGCCATGTCCGGGGCGCATTCACAG
>CAYLSS010000378.1:0-5195 GCA_964385765.1 uncultured Solibacteraceae bacterium | reverse complement strand
ACCGCCCATTGCTGGACGGCTCTAGCGACCTACCCGAGAATGGTAACGGAGCGGGCCGCTCCTCTTCTCCTATTTGGTCTTGCTCCACGTGGGGTTTGCCCTGCCAGCCGCGTTGCCGCGACTGCGGTGCGCTCTTACCGCACCTTTTCACCCTTACCCCGAGGGGCGGTATGTTTTCTGTGGCACTGTCCGTAGAACACCTTTTCCAAGGTGTCCCCCCGGCCGTTAGCCGGCACGCTGCCCTGTGGAGACCGGACTTTCCTCCCTTTCGGGCGGCTGCCCGTCCGGCAGACTCTCTTTAACCATTATCGCGGATATCGCAAACGTCGGCCGAGCGCCGCGCTAGCGGATGTAGCCAAGGCGTCGCAAGTTCTCCAATTGCTTCTCATCCTCCTGGTGAGGTCGGGCGAGGATAGGCGCGTCTTCCGGGTTGGCGAACGAAAGGAGTCGTTCCTTGAGCAGATCGACCGCGCCGGGCTGCGCGCCCGCGATGTTCTTCTGCTCGGTGGGGTCCTTGTGAAGGTCGTAGAGCATCTCGTAATCGCCCTCCATGAAGAGGACCATCTTGACCCGCTCGGTCCGCACGGACCACAGCTCGCTGTGGAGATCGCCGAAGGAGATGATCTTCGGCTGGACCGGCCGGCGCTCCATCCATGGCGTCAGGTCGCGGGGCCGGTACATTTCACCGGCCGGCTGCGGGCCGAAGCCCGGTGGCGACGGAACTCCGGCCAGGGAAAGGATCGTCGGTCCGACATCCATCAGGCGGGCCTGCGGCTTCACACGGACGCCGGCCGGTACCTTCGGCGGATAGCGGATGATCAATGGAATCCGCACAACCTCCTCGAACAACGTCATCCGGTGGCCTTTCCGGCCGTGCTCGAAGAACTCGTCGCCGTGGTCGGCGGTAACGGCGACGATGGTGTTGTCGAGCACCCCCATCTCCTCGAGGGTTTCGATGATCAGTGCAAGGTGATCGTCGGTGTAGCGGATCTCGCCGTCGTAGAGGGCCAGGAGATGCCGCAAGTCGCGCGGGTCCATGTCTTTGTGGTAGAGATCGCTGTCAAAGAAGTCGAGACCGTCGACGGGACCTTCGTAACCGGGATCGAACATCGAGTCATAGGGAGCGGGCGGATTGAAATCGTAGTGCACATCGAACATGTGCAGGAAGATGAAGAACGGGCGCTCGGAGTCGTGGTCGCGCCAGTTGCTTAACCATTTCCGCACTGCCTCGACAAGATATGGAGAGGTGCGCTGGGTTTGGAGGTCCCCGGTGGCCAGCAGACCGTGATCATAGCTCTCGAAACCCTGGGGATAACCGTACTGTGGATGCAGGTAGTGTCCGGAAACAAAACCTGCGGTCCCATAGCCGGCGTTGGCGAACAATTCGGGCAGCGTGATCGCGGAGCCGTCGATCTTCTTCCCGTCGTTGTTCACGCCATGGTGGTGCGGGGCCATGCTGGTCAGCAGCGTGACGTGTGCAGGCAGGGTCCAGGAGGCAGGAGAAACGAACTGGGTGAAGAGAGCGCCCTCGGCGGCCAGCGCATCCATCGTCGGACTGGTCTTTTTCGGATAGCCGTATGCATGCAGGTGGTCAGACCGGAGACTGTCAATCGAGACCAGCAGCACGTTCGGCCGCTCATGACCACCAAAGGGCGCAGCCGGCACACTCCAGAAAATGGCAGCCGCACCCAGCACGACCGCGGCTGCGGTGACGGCGCGAATCCCTGTGCGGAAGCGGCTTACAACTCCTCCGAAAAGAATCGCCAGCGCCAGGGCGACCGCGAGCGCCCCGACCGAGGCCGCCTGCACCCAACTTTCCACGCCGGCCCCCTTCCAGAAAGAGAGGTCAAGCACATGGTAGGCGACGCCGGTTGTTCCCACCACCCAGCCGTTTGCCGCGGCGGCGGTTACAGGAGTATCCAGCCGGTGCGCCGCGCGCGAGAGACAGAACAACGGGGCCGCCAGCAGGCCAGCAACGGCGCCGAGCAGCGCGTTCACTGCGGCCGACGCTTTCATAAGCGCGGTCAGAGCGCCCGGTTTCTCGAAGAAATGGTACTCGCAGAGTGTGTTCGAGAATCGCTGGGAGGTCGCCAGCAGAGACTCCGGAGCCAGGTCGGCGGCCAGCCGGCCCAGACCGAAATCGAGCGCCTGAGCACCAGCGCCTCGCCCCAGCGCGAATACCTCCAGCACAGACAGAAACGCCGCAATCCCGGCGCTAGCGGCGATCATGGTGAGTGCGTACAAAAGGATTCGGATCATTGGCTTTGTCGGGGAGTAAACTTCAATTCTAGTATGAGGCGCAGGCTCGGTTCAGCCGCCCCCGTTGGTGCTCCCCTGGTTGATCCTGTGATTTGGCGAAGAAGTAAAGAGATCCTGCAATTGTAGAGCGGAACGCGGTTTGCTCTTCGACGGGGACAGATATTCTCTTACGCAGGGGGCCAAATCGGATGTTGACGGGAGCCGGCGTCTCTTGACCCGGCTCCCCTGTTGTCAACGAGCGGCCCCTGCTCCGCTCATCGCCGCCGCCGCGGCTTCCAAACCCGTCTGTGCAGGTTATCCTTGATGCGGCGCTTCCTCGTGCCGCTCAAACTCCACACTCTTCCCGGCCTGGACGCCGGCAAGCTTCCCGAGAATGGCGCCGTAGACCAGATGCCCGATCAGGCTTCCTATCACGACCATGCCGGTTCTTGCGGCGTTGGCCGAAAACAGGCCCATTCCGAGCACCGGCATCACAATCACCTGTGAGAGGGCCCACAGGACCCCTCCCCAGATGACGCCCTTCAGCCAGTTGCTACCCGGCAGATACCCATACAGGAAGTTGGAGTAGATCAGCGAGAAGATTACTGTTCCGTCGATGAAATGAATGAGCATGCCCAGCAACCAGGCGCCGCTCATCACGGCCGGCATCTCGCCGACGAACATCGACCCGAGCATGGCGGCGAAGTCCATCTTCGGCATGCCCATCATTGGGGCCACATACGCCAGCATTGTCATCACCAGCGTCGCGATAAATCCCGCTCCAATCGCGCGCTTCGGATTTCCCTTCATTGCTTACACCTCCATTGGGAAGTTTCCTAATTGGTTGACCCCGTTTCGGCCCCGGGGGTTTCACTGGCTGACGTCACAAGTTACGATATGCTGTGCTGGTGTCTGCTGCTGCTCAGGGAGCGTCCGAGGCGATTCGGACAGGTTGCGGCGTGAGAGGGGGATTCGAGGACAGGCGCAGCAAGCGACGCCCTTAGGAAAACTCACTCCACCCAGCCGTTCGCCTCCGTCGGTTGAATGGGGGCGATTCTCAGGCAGGAAGGTGCTCCAGCATTCGCTGCACACCATCCGGATCGATGTAGAAGTGCGGGGAAACGCGGACCCAGCCCTGGCGGGGCGCGACCACGACACCGGATTTGGCCAGTTGTTTGACCAGCATCCGGCTGTCGATCCCATCCTTTCGGAAGCTGACAATGCCGGAGTTCGATTCGCGGGATTGCCGGTCGAGCAACTCGCAGCCCCGGTCGCGAGCGCCGGATGCGATCTGTTCGGCGCGCTCCTCCACCGCCTGGCCAATCTCGTCGATACCCACTTCGAGCAGGAACTCGATGGAAGCCCGGAGTCCGAAGCATCCGATGGTGTTCAGCGTCCCGCACTCGTAGCGGCCGGCGTCGGAGCGCAGGGTCATGTCCCGGTTCGCGTAGTCGGCGAAGCCGGCGACATTGGTCCAGCCGAATTCGACCGGCTCGACGAGATCCTGCACATCCCTTTGGATATAGAGGATGCCGCAGCCCTCCGGACCCAGCAGCCACTTGTGGCCGTCGGCTGCGAGGGCGTGGATTCGGGCGCGGCGGACATCCACGGGGAAGACCCCGAGCCCCTGAATTGCATCTAAGAAGAAGAGACAGTCATGACGGTGGCAGATTTCTCCGATCGCTTCGATGTCGACACGATAACCGCTCAGGTAGTTGACGAAGCTGATGGCGAGGAGGCGCGCGCCGCGGCATGCCTGGTCGATCACGTCGAGCGGATCGTGGATGGACAGCCATTTCACCTTCACGCCGAGCTTTTCCAGCCGCTTCCACGGGTAGAGGTTGGCGGGGAACTCTTCCTCGAAGGCGACCACTTTGTCGCCCGGCTTCCAGTCAATCCCGATGGCGACGGTGGCGATGCCTTCGGAGGTGTTCTTGACGATGGCGATCTCACTGCGGTCGGCTCCGATGAGCCGCGCGGTGGCCCGGCGGAGCCCTTCGTAGGCCTCGAGCCAAGAGGAATAGTGGAGCGACCCGAACTCGCAGGCATCGGCGGCGAGACGCTGCATGGCCTCGGCGGCCGGTTTGACGAGAGGCGCCACTGCGGCGTGATTCATGTAAACAAGCTGCCTGGTGACCGGGAATTGGTCCCGGTAGCGGCTCCAGAGAGCCCGTTCACCGGTAGCGGGGTTTGTTTCGTAACCCATTACGAGCACTATACGTTATTAAGGGTAAGGGGCACAGCGCCTCAACCGACCCGGTGAGAGCCGCCTGTCAGAGCTAGATTGCCGCGGTCGAGGGCCTGCTGGGGTCTATAATGGGGCGAAGGACCAGCCCGGACAAAGGAGTTGGACATGAGACTAAATGCAAAAGGACTCATCGCCATCCTGGTAGCGACGCTGTTGATGGTTCCATTTGGCGCCTATGCCGGGGAAGAAAGCGACCTGCCGGAGAAGAAGGATCCGGATAAGATCGGCGATCGCGACGTCGATGGAAGCATCAATTTCTACTCGCTCGAGAAGGAAATCCGGCTGGGTAAGAGATATGCGCAGGAGATCGAGCGACAGGCCAAGATGGTCGAGGATCCCGAGATCACCGAATACGTCAACCGGATCGGCCAGAACATTGTCCGCAACTCCGATGTCAGGGTTCCCGTGTCGATCAAAGTGATCGACAGCGACGACGTGAATGCCTTCGCGCTTCCCGGCGGCTTCTTCTACGTCAACTCGGGGTTGATCCTGCGCGCCGAAACGGAAGCGGAGTTGGCCGGCGTCATGGCCCACGAGATCGCGCATATCGCCGCCCGCCACGGAACGCGGCAGGCAACAAAGGGGCAGATCGCCAATATCGCTTCGATCCCGCTGATCTTCATGGGCGGTTGGGCCGGCTACGGCATCCGGCAGGCAGCCAGCGTCCTGGTACCGATGGGCTTCCTCAAGTTCTCGCGCAAATTCGAGA
>CAYLSS010000377.1:0-5195 GCA_964385765.1 uncultured Solibacteraceae bacterium | reverse complement strand
AAAAGTAAAGCCACCTTCTGCAACTCCGAGTGCACAATGGGCCTGGCCTCGGAGACGAAATTCCAACGCGATGGGACAGGGCTGGTCTCCGAGTTCACTCTTCACGAAGAAGAGACAGCGAGCTTTATGCTCTACTATCTCGGATCGGAGGAGGAATGCGGCCCACCGCTCGCGGTCAAGGAGGCTCAAGAGCTCTTCGAAAGCACCGTGAGTTACTGGCGGCGGTGGCTGTCGCAGTGCACCTACACGGGCCGGTGGCGCGAAATGGTGCACCGTTCGGCGCTGGTTCTGAAACTGCTCACTTATCAGCCCAGCGGCGCCATTGTGGCCGCGCCGACATGTAGCCTGCCGGAACAGATCGGCGGCAAGCGCAACTGGGACTACCGCTATACGTGGATTCGTGACGCTGCCTTCACGCTCTACGGCCTGCTTCGCATCGGCTTCACCGAGGAGGCGGCCGGATTCATGAACTGGGTGGAGGCACGCTGCGACGAACTGGATCCCGAGGGATCGCTCCAAGTGATGTACGGCATTGACGGCCGGCACGAGTTGACGGAGGAGACCCTGGATCACCTGGAAGGCTACCGGGGCTCTAAGCCTGTGCGGATCGGCAATGGCGCCTACAACCAGCTTCAGCTCGATATCTACGGCGAGTTAATGGATTCGGTTTATCTTTACAACAAATACGGCGAGCAAATCTCTTATGAGCTGTGGACGTCGCTGCGCCGGCTTATCGAGTGGGTCTGCGATAACTGGCAGCGGGAGGATGAAGGGATCTGGGAGGTGCGCAGCGGCCGGCAGCATTTCGTCTACTCGAAGCTGATGTGCTGGGTCGCGCTGGATCGCTCGCTGCGGCTGGCAGACAAGCGCTCGTTTCCGGGTGATCGGTCACGCTGGTACGAGGTGCGCGACACCATCTACGAAGAGATCCACGAAAAAGGCTGGAACGCCGAGCGCGGGGCCTTCATGCAATTCTATGGCAGCGATACGCTGGACGCCGCGAACCTGATCATGCCGCTAGTCTTCTTCCTGTCCCCCACCGATCCCCGAATGCTCTCCACGCTCGATGCCATCGACAGGCCGCCGCACAAGGGTGGCTTGCTGACCAACAGCCTCGTATACCGCTACAACATCGGTCAGACCGCCGATGGAGTTTCAGGCCACGAAGGCACTTTCAATATCTGCACATTCTGGCTGGTGGAGGCCCTAACCCGCGCCGGACGGCATGACCATGAAAGGCTCGATCACGCCCGGCTGATCTTCGAACGGATGCTTGGATACGCCAATCATCTGGGCCTCTACGCCGAAGAGACCGGTCCCAGCGGTGAAGCGACAGGCAACTTCCCGCAGGCTTTGACCCACCTGGCTCTTATCAGCGCCGCATTCAATCTCGACCGTACGCTGGGAAGTCGCGAACCTTGACGAGTCCTCAGTGAGCGACCTGCCATCCGGCCGCAGCCTGGTCAAGACCGGACTGTTCTCGTCTCTACCCGACCCTCGCGATGATGCCCGTGCAGGGGCATCGCCACACTCCTCGGCCTTGTCCTGGTGGGATTGATCCCGCCCGCGCGGTGGGTTGATCCCGCCGTGAGCGGCACGAACGCTGGCTTGGCCGCAAAGCTTCTACCGTAAGTTCGACCCCCCTCTCTGTGAAACATCTCTCGTGCAATGTCCGCGCCCGTGGCTTGAATCGCCCATTTTGGCTTGCTCCTGCCTCGCAAATCCGATGCATCCCTCGCGTGTCGCCGCGAACCCGACAACGAGTTTGCAGGGTTCACAAGTGAGAGTTTTTTCGAACTGGTTTGACTCTTTTGTAGACAGTCAAGAACGCAAACTAAGGTTATCTTCCTATGAAGTAGTTCTCCTCCTGAATCGATTACAGCTAAGGGACGCTCAAATGCGCCTTTGTCTTGGGCTTTATGGACAAACGGCGTTCCAACGGATATCAGATTGCGATTATCTCAACAGAAAGGGACTAATATGTTCTTGTTAGGTGGTAAAGGTGGAGGAAGGCCTCCAGGGTCGGATGTTTTTCAGGGGGCCGCATGGTTGGGGAAAGGGAAGGTTGGGTCGGTGGCCGTGGCGGTGGTCATGGCGCTGCTGCCGGGCGTTGCATGGGGGGCTACGTACCATGTTTCGCCGAGCGGGCAGGACGGCAACCCGGGCACGAGCGGGCAGCCGTTCCGGACGATCCAGCGCGGGGCCGATGCGGCGCATCCGGGGGACACGGTTCTGGTGCATGGCGGCACGTATCGGGAGTGGGTGAATCCTCCTCGCGGCGGGACGTCGGATTCCAGGCGGATTACGTTCCAGGCGGCGTCGGGCGAGCAGGTGATCATCAAAGGGTCCGAGCGCATCACGGGATGGATTCGCGAGAGCGGGTCGGTCTGGCGGGTGGATGTTCCGAACACGCTGTTTGGATCCTTTAATCCTTTTGCGATCAACTTCCGGGGATCGTTTTTGGGTTACGGCTCCGAGTATCACCTGGGGAGGGTCTACCTGGACGATGTCCCGTACGTGGAGAAGCGGCAGCGCTCCGAGGTGGCGGCCGCGGCGGGAACCTGGCATGCGAGTGTGGGGAGTTCGGTCACGACGATCCGGGCGAATTTCGGCAGCGCCGATCCGAACACGCGTCTGGCGGAGATCAATGTTCGCGAATCGGTTTTCAAGCCGGCCGCGCAGCAGACCAACTACATCACCGTGGATGGCTTCCAGTTGAGGCACGGGGCGACGAACTGGGCGCCGCCGCCGAACAAATCCAATCCGCCGCAGGAAGGGCTGATCAACACGAACTGGTCGCGCTCGTGGGTCATTCAGAACAATGTAATCTCCGATGGCACGGCGGTCTGCGTCATGAGCGGGAACGTGTACACGGCCAGCTACAACGCCCATAGCGTGTTCCAAAGCGGCTGGGGGATGCAGAATCTCGGTCATCATGTGGTGCGGAACAATATCATCCGGCGCTGCGGAGAGGCGGGCATTGCGGGCAGTCAGGGCTGGGTCGCCAGCATCATCGAAGACAACCTGGTCGAAGAGATCAATGATCAGCGCCTGCTGGCCGGCTACGAGACGGCTGGCATCAAGATCCACAACGCCATCGACACGGTGATCCGGCGCAACGTCATCCGCCGCGTGCGGGCGCGTCCCGATGTGCGGAGTTATGGGCAGCCCGGTATCTGGCTGGACTGGGCCGGTCAAGGCACGCGCATCAGCGGGAACGTGATTTATGAGATCGAGGGCTACGGGTTGTGGTTTGAAATGAACCACGGACCGATCCTGGTGGACAACAATGTCTTCGTCGGAAAGTCGAACTCCGCGTTCGTACAGCAACAATCGCAGAACGTGATTTTCGTGCACAATCTTTTCGTGGATGCCCGGCTGAGCTTCGTGGCCAGCGATTCGCGACAATCACCGTACTGGATACCGCACACATCGAAGCTCGTCGGCAAGGTGTCGCATCGACTGAGCCAGGATCGCTTCTACAACAACATTTTCGTGGGCATCGGCACCAGCCACGTGAACAACCACCCCGATTTTCGGTCGGACCGGAACGTCATGTACCGGGGCGCCAGGAAATCATGGTGGGGCGATGTCAACAGCATCGTGCAGAACGCCCATGATCCGGCCGTGCAGGTGCAGAGCCTGGCCGATGGCGTGAAGGTCCAATTCAACGCGGACAGCACGCCCTGGGACGTAGCGGCGGTCCCGATCACCCGGAGCTTCATCGGCATCAACACGCTGACCCGGCAGGGGATTGAGCACAATGACGGCTCGCCGGTCACGGTGAACCGAGACATCACCGGCGCGGTGCGTGATGCGGCTCGTCCGATGGCGGGACCGCTGGAGAATCTGGTCAACGGCGCCAACCAGATCCAGCTCACCGTGTCGCCCGCAGCGTCGGGCGGGACGCCTCCTCCCAGCCCTCCGGAGCCGCCAGCACCATCCGGCGAATTACGATTGAGCTCACCGGCGTATAGCGTTTCCGAGGGCGGGGGAATGGTGACGATTCAGCTTCGGCGGGTAAACGGCTCGGCGGGAGCGGTGTCGGTTTCCTATGCGACATCAAACGGGGCGGCGAAAGCCGGCGCAGACTACACGGGCGCCTCCGGGGTCCTGTCGTGGGCGGACAAAGATACGGCCGACAAGAGCTTTTCCGTGCAAATCTTGGACGACACAACCTACGAAGGGGATGAGACCTTCGGAGTGTCCTTGGGCAGTCCCGGCGGAGGCGCGACGCTCGGTGCACCGGCAAACGCTACCGTCAGCATCGCAGAGAATGACTCACCGCCGGAGGAGACTCCGCCGACTGCGGGAACCCCGCCGCCGGCCCCGGCGCTCAATTTGATCCAAAACCCCGGTTTCGACGAAGGAAGCGCTGGTTGGACCTTCTATGCGAAGACCGGGGCGAGCTTTACCGTCGCCACGGGGTATCAAGGCGCCCCGTCGGGCAAGGTGATGATCTCGACGCCCGCCAACAACATTCAACTCATGCAGAAGGGTTTCCCCTTGGAGCCGGATGCCGACTACCGGCTGACCTTCCAGGCCCGCTCCAATACCGGGCATAACCTGATTGTATCTGTCATACAGCATGAATCACCGTACACCAACTACGGACTCAATTGGGAAGAGGCCGATCTGACAACAAGCTGGAAGTCATTTACGTTCGACTTCAAGACCCGCGGCTTCACCGCGCCGGTCTCGGACACGCGCTTCCGGTTCTGGTTGGCGAAGGAGGCCGCATCCGGCGACGAGTTCTGGATCGACGACGTGGTTCTCACCAAGCTGGGCGCGGAGCCGCCTGTAAGTGAAGAGCCACCGGTAAGTGAAGAGCCACCAGTAAGTGAAGAGCCACCTATAACCGAGGAGCCATCTAACAGTGCGCCGACACTCGAAGCGATCGGAAACAAGCTGGTGACCGCGGGGCAGAGGCTGAACTTCCAGATCTCGGCCGCCGATCCGGACGGAGACTCGCTGACCATGAGCGCGGCCCCCTTGCCGAGCGGCGCGACTCTCACATGCGCCGGCGGTGACACTTGCACATTCAACTGGACACCGAAAGCGGGACAGGCCGGCACTCACAGCATAACCTTCGAGGCCAAGGACAAGGGCGGATTAATCGATACCGACGCGGTGACGATTACTGTTGAATCAGAACCGTCCAGTCCCTCGAATATGATTGAAACCGGCCGAACCGC
>CAYLSS010000376.1:0-5211 GCA_964385765.1 uncultured Solibacteraceae bacterium | reverse complement strand
TCGGGGCGGAGCCCGGCCATGCCGCCGCCATGCAGGCGGGGGGCGTCGGCGAAGGCCAGGGCCGGCACCAGGCGCTGCGGCGCCGGAGATCCTACGACCCCGCCGGCATGGAAGACGCCCGAGAGCATGTCTGCCTCGCCACAACCGCCGAACAGGCCGCCGAAGAGTCCGCCGCTGGTGCTCGTCGGGCCACCTCCGCCTGTTGCGATCGAGCCGAGGATTGCCGAGCGGATCTCGTAGGAGAACATTGTCTCGACCACGGCGCAGAGTTCGGTACCCTGGGAGGGATCCTGGCCCGCGTAGTGCTCATCGCCGCTGTGCGTTCCGTTGGGCATCAGGTGATGACGGTCCAGCACATCCAGCATCTGGTAGATCGCGGTCTTGTCCGGTTCGTCCCCCGACACCTGCCACCAGGCAGCCGAGGTCTTGAGCGCCATCGCGTTGTTGACGACGTGCGTTTCCAGGTGCTTCCACGTCTTCCGTTCCTCCGGCGTGATCTTGCCCGCGGTTCGCTTGGTCTTGTATTCGTCCGGAAAGTCAGCGAACTGCTGCTTCCAGCTATAGCCCTGAGTGTGGAGCGTGCGCGCAAGATCCAGCAACTCCTCGTCGCCGGTGCGATTGTATAGCCACACGATGCTCAGGATCTCCTCGGCCCAGCGCATCTTTGCCCAACTCACCAGCGGGACCTCGGTGGCGTGTTCGAGGTGATACTTGAAGTATCTGGTCATCAGGGGAATGACGCGCGGGTCGCCGGTCGCCTCCTGGTACTGGGTGAGTACTTTGAGCATCACCATGTTCGGCCACCAGTCAGTGTTTTGCCATTCTTGCGCATAGGTGCCTTTGCTGGGGTCGGGACCGATGGCGCCCGTTTCGCGTTGGTTCTCGAGGGTCCAGTTCACCCACTTGTTCGCCTTCTCGATGAGGGCCTCATCCTCCAGCATGTAGGCGAGTGGCAACAGTCCGTCGAGGTAGTAAGGGCCGCGCTCCCAGCTCTCGCCGGCGCCGCCGAGCCACCCGCTGTCAGGGCCAAGGTCCGGCCAGAACTCGTCCAGATGGCCGGTGAGCCCGGACGCCTGAATCCGAAGCTGCTGCTTCAGCCAGCCACGCGGCTTCACCGAGCCGAGGGGCAGCGGAGCGAAGTGATTGGCCGCGAGCGGGGCCTTGTTCCACTGCACTTCGGTGGCGGGTCTCTCCGGGGTAACTTCCGGAGCCGGGGACTGTTGGCAAGAGATCAGCAGGATCACAATCACGAGCAAGCAAGGGGTGCGAAGAGTCAGCATGGAACCTCCAGTTATCGTGGCCGCGACGCGGCCACGGCGATCCCGCGCCCGTGCTCCGGAGAGACGGCGCAGTAGTAGTGATAAAGGACGCCGTCGTGGTGAATCAACGATGGCTTGTGAGCGTACTTCGAGTCGACGCTTCCCGGCGGGCCGGTGTCAATGAGAATGCCGTCGCACTTGCGCCACTGGCGCAAATCGTCGGACAGGGCCAGCAGATCCCGGGCCACGCCCGCGTCGTCCAGGCCGAAGTAGAACATGGCCCAGCCATCCCGGTATGCGAGCACGCACGGATCACTGGCAAAACGCTCGTCGGGACTGCCGGGCGGACCGTTCTGGACCACCGGGTTGCCGGCATAGCGGCTCCACGTTCTTAGATCGCGGGATGTGGCAAAGCCGGTTTGCTCTTTCCAGCGCCGGCCGGCATCTTTCGCGTTATAGAAGATGTAGTATGTTCCGTCGTGTTCCACCAGGCAGGCCTTGTAGAGGCCGCCGCGCTCCCAGTGGCCGCCGTCCTCGGCCCGCAGGCACGGCGTCTCGATCTCCCAGGTGCGAAGATCGTCGCTCCAGCACAAGCCGATGACTGCCGCACCCTCTTCATAGCCGGGCTTGGGATAAGCGTGGTATACGCCGACATACCGGCCATGAACCTGCTTCAGTCGACCGCTGCTGAATACGTCGTTCTCCCGGAGAATCCACGACAGCGCCGCGTTATGGCGGAGGACGGTCGACTCGGGTTTGCGCGGCAGCACCAGCCCTTCTTTCCTCCAATGCAAGAGGTCTTCGGACGAGGCCATGCCGGTCTGGTAGCCATTTCCGTCAAACCCCACATAGGTCATGTAGTGACGATCATCGTGGCGGAAAACGAACGGAACGTCGGCGCCTTTGTGGTCAAAGTCGCTGCTCCGCCGCGAGGGGGGTATCACCAGCCGGCCCGCCTTATGCGGAACCTTCAAGTCGTCGGGAAGCGGTAATGTCTCACCGGAGAGAGACGTAGATCCCGCGAGACTGAGGAGAAGTTCGCGCCGCGTAATTAGCATGGAGAAAGGGGCCCGGCGCAAACCCGGGCCCCGAACACAACGGTCAGGCTAGAATTCGATCCGCCCACCAAGCTGTATGATCCGAGGATTGAACGTGGACGTGGAACGGCCGAATGTGCCGCTATTCATGTTCCCCTGCGGATTCTGCAGGTTCACATGATTCAGCACGTTGAAGAACTCGAAGCGAAGTTGGAATTTTAGCGATTCCTTAATGGGGAAGTTCTTCAGGACCGATGCGTCGATATTGAGCATTTCCGGTCCTCGGAAGGCCATGCGGGGTAAGGTACCCAACTGTCCGGGCTCGGGGAACGGGAAGTCACTCACCCGGAAAAGGCCGTCAATGAACTGTTGCTTGGAGAAGTTCTGGTCAAGCGCGATGCCAGTCGGCATGTTCGGCAGATCCCAGTTCTGGCCGTCGGCGTTGAAGTCGCCGCTGTTGGGTTGAAGCCCCGTGACGTTGCCGGCGGCGTCCGTCACCGGCCGGAACGGCGCGGTGGTCAGGACATTGAACGGTGCGCCGCTTTGAATTGTGACCACCGAGCTGATATCCCACCCGCCGAACACCTGCCTGATCAGGCCGGACTTGTCGGCCAAGGTCGGCAACGAGAACAGTCCCGACATCGAGAACCGGTGCCGGAAGTCCCAATCCGCCGGACCCTTGAACCGCTCCAGGTCGTGCTGGGACGGCGTCGCCGTACCTGGGTCCCGATTGACGCGGGAGCCTGCCTGGCCGAAGTCCTCCGTCTTGGAATACGTGTAGGAGGCCTGGAAGCTGCCCTGCCGGCTGAAGCGCCCGCGCAGGGTGAAGATCGCCGCATTGTAGGTGATCCGGTTACGGTTGGTCTCGTAGAAGATCGTGCCGAAGGTCGGGTGCAGGCGGTCAAACGTGCCGTCGAGAAGATCTCCAGCAAAGCGGTTGTAGTTGTGTCCCACAAGGCCGCCGGTTGTCTTCGAGCCGCTGTACATGGCGCCGACGACGAGGTCCGCGGGCAGGCGCCGTTCCACGCCGACGTTCCAGATATAAGTGTCGGACGGATCCAGGTTCCGATCCAACCCCCCGACGCTCGAGCGGATCCCTTCGAGTCCGCCAAACTCGTTCACGCCTAGCGTGCCAATCTGCGGCAACTCCCAGCCGAACGGGAAACGGTTATTGGTGCCGATGGAGAACACCGGGCCCGGATCATCACCGCGCCGCAGATTCAGGCCGATCAGACCCGGCGGATTGCCGCGGATTCGATTGGCCTCTCCCAGCGGAATCCAGTCGTGGTAGAGACCGAATCCGCCACGAATAGACCAGTCGCCTTGCCTGGTGGGATCCCAGGCAAATCCGATGCGCGGGCTCCAGACATTCGAGATCCGTCCGTCGTAGAGGCCCTCGTCGGTGAACTGGACCCGGGCCACCGAGAACGCTTCATCGATCCCGGCCGGTGAGTTGAGGCTTTCGAAGTCTTGCGGCAGGAAAACGTTGCCGAGGGGCACGCCCTTGTCTTTGTTGCGGGTGATGTTGCCGTAATCATCGAAGCGGACGCCCATCGTCAGCGTGAGGTTCGGCTTTACTTTCCACTCGTCCTGCACGAAGAATCCGAACGTGGTAAGCAGGTGCTCGTAGCCGCCAGGGCCCTCGACGCCGGTCAGCGGGTCGAGCAGTGGGCCGCCCTGGGTGAAAGGATCGTCGGTCACAAGCTCGAGCAGATTGGTGAAACGGAAGCTCGTACGGCCATTTACATCGTTGAAGCGGGCATCGTCATCACCAGTCCAGGCCTGGAAGCCGGCCTTGACGGTGTGGGATCCCTTGATAACGGTCACCACGTTGCGCCAGTTGAGGTTGTTCTGAATGAAGGTAGCCGGGCCCCAGGCAGGGGCGATCCCCTGGCTTTGACCGTCGATGCTGATGTTCGGAATCTGGTGCGGGATGCTTGGATCCAGTCCACGGTTCCCTTGGACCTTGTAGAAGCCAAAGCTGAACTCGTTCAGTACATTAGCTGAGAACGTGTGGGTCCAGTTGGTTTGCAGCGCCCGCGAAAAGTTATCGTCTGTGGTGGAGAAGTCCTTCCGAAAGACGCGGGTCTCGATGTCGAGATTGGTCTTGTAGAAGTTGACGTAAATGCGGTCCTTGTTGTTGTTCAGGTATTGGTCGCCGCGGATACTCCACTGGTTGGCGTTGCGGAATGGGCTGGGCGTGGCGCGGCCCTCCAGAATCATGGGCATGTCGCAAGGAATGCCGAACGTCGCTTCGGTACCGCAGCCCTGCGGGCCATTGCCAAAGACATCGGCGGCTGTCTGATTCACGCCCGTGACCACAAGGCCTTCCACGGGAGCCCGGTTAAGGACACCCGTGCCGATCGAATTCGGAAAGCGTCCATTCGCCCAGTTCACGAATTCCTGCGACTCGAACGTGCGCACGACGTCGGAGCTGGTTTGCGCTGACCGCAGAGCTTCGAAGGAGCCGAAAAGGAAGCTCTTGTTTCGACCATCGTAGACGTTGGGGATATACACCGGACCGCCGAGCGTTCCGTTGAACAGGTGCTTCCGGAAAGGGCGCCGTTCGCCGGAGAAGACCGTGCGTGCAAACAGGTCGTCATTGTTGAAGAAGTAAGAACCCGTGCCATGGAGAGCGTTGGTGCCGGACTTTGTCGTGATGGCGACCTGCATGGAGCTAGCCACGCCGTTCTCCACGCTGAAGGTGTTCGTTTGAATCGAGACCTCCTGGATCGAGTCCGGGTTCGGTGCCAGGTTCGCAACCCCTTGAATAATGTTGCTGGTGATATTCAGGCCGTCCATGGTGTACTGGTTGCCGGCCGAACTGCGTCCATTGGCGCTCGACTGCACCGAGACTTCCGTCGAGTAGTTGTCGGGAGCGTTTCCGGGCGCCCCACCGGCCTGGTTGCCGTATC
>CAYLSS010000375.1:0-5247 GCA_964385765.1 uncultured Solibacteraceae bacterium | reverse complement strand
CATGGGATTCAAGCAGCACGCCCGGGAAGCCATGGCGAAGGCCGGCGTCCCGGTCCTGCCCGGATCGCCCGGAATCCTCACTGGTCCGGAGGAAGCGCTCGAGCTCGCCCGCGAAATCGGCTACCCCGTTTTGCTGAAAGCCTCGGCCGGCGGCGGCGGCCGCGGAATGCGCGTCGTTCGCGAGCCCGCGGAACTGACGGCACTCTTCACGCAAGCCAGCCAGGAGGCGGACGCCGCATTTTCCTGCCCCGATCTCTACCTGGAGAAATTCATCATCGCCCCCCGGCATATCGAGTTTCAGGTGTTGGGCGACGATAGCGGATTGGTCGAGGTGTTCGGCGAACGTGAATGTTCCATCCAGCGGCGCCACCAGAAGCTGATCGAAGAAGCGCCTTCACCGGCCATGACCCCCGAGCTTCGCCGTTCCATCTCCGTGACGCTGGCCCATGCGCTCAGCCACGTGGGCTACACCAACGCGGGTACCGTCGAGTTCCTGATGGACGACACGAAGCAGCTCTACTTCATCGAGGTTAACGCCCGCATTCAGGTGGAGCATCCGGTCACCGAGATGATCACCGGAATCGACCTGGTCAAAGGACAGATCATGGTGGCGGCCGGGGCCCATATCAAAGATTTCGTAAGCAGACCGGTGGAGTTCCGGGGCAGCGCGATCGAGTGCCGGATCAACGCCGAGCATCCCAGGACCTTCGTTCCCTCCCCGGGCCGCATCACCGGACTCAACATTCCCGGCGGACTGGGAATCCGCGTCGACACGGCGGCCTACCAGGACGGCGTCATCCCTCCTTACTATGACTCCCTCGTGGCCAAGCTCATCACCCATGGCCGCGACCGCACCGAAGCCATCGCACGCATGCGGCGCGCGCTGGAAATGTTCGTCGTGGAAGGGATCCACACCTCGATCCCACTGCACCAGCGGATCCTGGCTCATCCCGACTTCGTTGACGGGAAACTGGACACCCACTTTCTGGATCGCATGGGCCTCTGATGGCTCTATCTCCGTACGGCGCCCCGAAGAAGGATCGCCATCTTCTCCCAGCCCGGTACGCGGATCCGCTGCCGCAGGACATCGAAACCCGATGATTCGATCCGCTCCAGCAAACGCCGATAGGTCCGGATCAGCGCCCACAGGGAACCGCGGCTCCTTGGATGGATCGCCTGAATGAGCGGCTCGGCGTCGCGGTAATAGCCCTTGGCGCGGCCGGCTTCAAACTGCATAAGCTGCCGGAACTCCCGGCTGGGCTCCACCGCCCGGCCCAGCATCCGCGGCTCCACGCCAAAACGTTCGAGGTCCTCGCGCGGCAGGTATACTCTGCCCATTTGCGCGTCTTCGCGCACGTCGCGGAGGATGTTGGTGAGCTGAAAGGCGATCCCGCACTTCTCCGCCAGCGGCAGTGCTTCATCGGAATCAAAGCCGAAAACATGGAGGACGGACAGCCCGACAGCCGACGCCACCTGGTAGCAGTACCGGTAGAGCTCGTCAAAGCTCTCTATCTGGCGAGGTTCGAGGTCCGAGCTGACGCCGGCGATCATGTCGCGAAAGTATTCCGCGGGGATGTGGAACCCCTCGACCGTGTCGTGAAACGCGGGCCATGACGGATGCTCGGCATAACGTCCGTGGAGGGCCCCTTCCAGTTGCTCCCTCCAATCGGCGATCGCGCGCTCCGGCGAGTCATACCCGAGACGGTCGGGCTCGTCGCTGATGTCGTCGCATACCCGATTGAAGGTATACAGCGCACACATCCCGTTGCGCTGGCGCGCCGAAAGGAGCATAAAAGAATAGTAGAAATTGCGGGCCCGCCGGCGAGCTACCCTCCGGCAGTACGAGTATGATTCCTCGAGCGATATGCTCATGCCGCTCTCCGCCATACCGTTCGCGCCAGACTCGCCAGCAGCAGCGAAACCCGTTCGAGCCTGGTCACCGACGGGCGGCGGGACAAGACATCGTAGCGCTGCGCCTCGATCTTATCCAGGATGCGCAGCCCTCCGCGATGGAACAGGTCGATGTCCAGCGCGAGGCGCCGGTCGACCATCCCGGCCAAAGGCAAGCCCTGCCGGAAGTAGCCGCGCGTCACGCCCACGAGCTCGGTCAGCGCGGCGCGGAAACCGGGGGAAGCCCGGCCCAGACGGATATCCTCCGAAGAGGAACCGTGCCTGCCCAGCACCTCGAGCGGCACGTATATGCGGCCTTTCTCCCAATCCACCGCGACGTCCTGCCAGAAGTTGGCGAGTTGAAGACCGGTACAGGTGGCGTCGGAGAGCCGCTGCCGCTCATCGTCGGAGTAGCCGCACAGATAAAGTACGAGCCGTCCGACGGGATTGGCGGAGTAGCGGCAGTAACCGATCAACTCGTCGAGGTTCTGGTACCGGGAAACCTCCTGGTCTTGAACGAAGGCTCGAATGAGGTCCGCGAAGGGCTGCCGCGGCAATCGATGACGCTCCGCCGTCGAAGCCAGCGCCACGAAGACCGGGTGCGACGCACGTCCCTCGTACATGGCGTCGAGTTCGCTCCGCCACCATTCGAGCAGATCCAGGCTGCGTCCGCGATCTTCGACCTCGTCGGCGAGGTCGTCCGCCCACCGGCAGTAGGCATACACGTTGTAGAAGTCCTGATGTAAACGCTTCGGCAGAAGGAACGAGACCACGTGAAAATTTTCGTAGTGTGATCGGGCCAGCCAGCGCGTGTAGGCGAGAGACTCCTCAAACGGCCAGCAGCGATCCAAGCCGGGGGCGTCAATGAATTGTCTGGGAGTGAGGAACTCGCGGCTCACGGAACCCTTTCGAACAAAATGTTCGTCGCCGGAGGCCGGACCGGATCAGGGAATAATGGCGGTCTTCATGTGGCCGTTGTGGCTCATCAGGTGCCTCATAACCTCGAGCAGATTCGTCAACGGCTCGACGCCATTAACAAAGTCGCCCGCCGTGATGTCACCCTCCGAAACCGATTCGAGCGCGCGACGGATGTGGGCCGGAGTATGGTGGAAGCTTGCCTTGCACGTGATCTCGGAGTAGTGCAGCAAGGCAGTGTCGAGTTCGATACGGCTGTTCGCCGGACAGCCTCCGAAAAAGTTGACCGTCCCTCCCCGTCGCACGAGCTTCACCGCGGTTTCCCACGCCTCGGGCAACCCGACGGCCTCGATCACCACATCCGCTCCGCGGCCGCCAGTGACGTCGCGTACGCATTGCTCGAGATCGAGTGTTCCATCCCCGATCAACAGTTCCCGAGCGCCCATCCTCGCGGCTCGCTCGAGCTGGGTCTGCCGGCGTCCGATTGCAATAACCCGCGCTCCCATTACATGAGCCAGCCGGACGAACATCAAGCCGATCGGTCCGAGCCCGATCACCACCACATCGTCGCCAGCGCGCAGGCCCGACTCCTCGACTCCCCGCAGCACACACGCCAGCGGTTCGACCAGTGCGGCGTCTTGATAACTCACATGAGGCGGTATCTCGTAGGTGTTCCGCTGGACGATGCGAGCCGGAATCCGAATGTATTCGGCGTAGGCGCCATTATTAAAAACAAGGTCTTCGCAGAGGTTCGCGGCGTTCCGGCGGCAGTAGTAACATTCACCGCAGGGCGCGGAATTGGCAGCGACGACTCGTTGGCCGACCCGAAACCCCTCCACGGCGCTGCCCGCCTTGACAACGTCACCGGCCAACTCGTGACCGAACAAGGCCGGAGGAACGATCATCCGAGCATGATAGCCGCGCCGAAATACCTTCACGTCCGTCCCGCAGGTGAGGGCCGCCTTCACCCGCACGAGCAGATCGCCGTCGTCAACTTCGGGTATACCCACCGCCTCCACCTTGAGCTTCTCCCGGCCGTAGAGGACGGCAGCCATCATTCGTGTATTCACTATGACTCCCTTTGGGGTAGAACCACAATTTTCAATGATTCTTCGTCCGGATGCAACGCGAGGTCAATGCCCGCCCTTATGTCATCCAGCGGCAACCGGTGCGAGATGAGTTCGCCAACCGGCAGCTCACCACTGAATACCAGATCGGCCGATTCCCTTTGCAAGTCTACCGAGGCGCTGTAACAGCCAAATAAAACTCGTTCTTCCTTACAGATGTCGGCGCCGGATACATCGACGCGTTCTTTGTCCGACGTTTGCGCGAACAGCAGGATCCTGGCGCCCGGACGGGAGCACTCGATGGCATTCTGGACCAGTCCCGGGGCGGAGGCCGCCACAATCACCAGGTCCGCTCCCCGGCCTTCCGTCCGGTGGCGCACTGCCTCCACGACGCTCGCCTCACGGGGGTCAATCGCCTCGGCCGCGCCGAACCTCCGCGCCAGCGCAAGACGCGTTCCAATCGTATCCGTCGCCACGATTTCGGAGCCCGATCGGTTCACCAACATGGTGAACAACAGACCGATCGGCCCCTGACCCAGAATCGCCACCACCTCATCCGGCTTCGGATCGGCGACAACCACTGCCTTCAGACAGGTATTCACGGGCTCCACGAGACACGCCGTCTCGAAAGGAACCCCTTCGGGTATTCTCTCCACGCCACAGCGCACGATCCAGTCCATCACGCGAACGTACTGCGCAAATCCACCGCCTGCCGGCTCGAAGCCAGCGGTAATGCCGACCTTTTTATAGGCTTCGCACTGCGCATACAGCCGCTTGCGGCAATAGAAACATTCTAGGCACGGGATGTGGTGAAATGCCACTACGCGGTCGCCGACCGCGTAATCACCGGCATCCTCGCCGGCCGCAACCACCACTCCAGCCGTCTCGTGGCCGAAGATTCGAGGCGGCGGAAGCAGGTCATATTCGATTTTCTTAAGGTCCGTATGGCAGATCCCGCAGCTCTCCACCCGTACCAGCAATTCGCCCTTACCAATCGCGGGAACAGGCACCGGATCCACCGATATCTTGTTCTCACCGCGATAGACAGCCGCGCGCATCGTGTCCGCTCTCACCGATCTCTTAGAATTGGCAGTTAGCAAGAAACTCTCCTAGCCTGTTCGCGGCCAGCCGGCATCGCCGCTCGAGCCGGATCAACTCCGGCAAACCTTTCCAGGGCCGGCCAAAAGCGCTTCGGACCACGCGCCATGACCGGATGCGGCCGCTTGCATCACGAGCTCTGTTCAGATCGCAAATGAATCCCTCTCCAGCCGTATCGGTCACCGCTCGGATACAGTGTAACGGGACATCCCACTGTTTGGCCCGCTCTGCCAGACCCGCCGCCTCCATCTCCACCGCATCATTCCCCTGTTCATGA
>CAYLSS010000374.1:0-5264 GCA_964385765.1 uncultured Solibacteraceae bacterium | reverse complement strand
CCCCTACCGGACTGCCCAGGTCGGCGGACAGGCGCCTTCCCAGCCGCGACTCGGTACCCCGTGGATGAGAATGTCCGAGGCAGCCGCAGGCGTTTCGCGGCCGCAGGAGCACGACTACCATGGCTGGCAGCGCCTGGAGCGTGGCCGAATAGGGTTCCAGAATACGGCGCGGGAGATGGGGCAGCCGATGCGAGAAGATCGTTTCGATTTCCATGGCCGCGCTGCCATGGCCTCGCAAGTACGTGAGGAGGAGCAGCGGGAACTTGTCTCCGGGGCGTACCAGTATCTGTTCCCTGCCCCGAAGGCGCTCCACAAGCCATTCCAGTGGTGATGGCGGATGAATCGGCTTGGTCGCCTTGCGCCCGCGTTTTCGATTTCTTCTCACGCAACCCTCCCCAAGAAACAGGACGTGCCAGCCTCACGGCAGCGTACCTTCGCCTTCTGATATTCTGACAAAAAGGGGAGCGGCCTCTTTCACGAATGAAATATAACGTCCGTTATCGGCCCTCCGGTGTGCACTTCTCCGGGTTTTTTCCGCCCGGCGTGAAGTGGCTTCTCATCGCGAATGCCGTTGCATTCGTTGTCTATTTCCTGTCCTACGGCACCTGGGCCGGGGCTCCGTTCGAATACCTGAAGCTCTATCCCCAAATGGTGGTGCGGCTGGCGGTCTGGCAGCTTGTCACCTACATGTTCCTGCATGCCGGCTTTACTCACCTCCTGTTCAACATGTTCGCGCTGTGGATGTTTGGGGCGGACCTTGAACGGACGTGGGGGACTCAACGCTTTTTGCAGTTCTATTTCCTCTGCGGCATCGGCGCCGGTGCCTGTGTCGTGCTCGTGGACCTGTTCGCGGGAGAGAACATCCCGACCATCGGCGCCTCGGGGGCCATCTTCGGCATCTTGCTCGCCTACGGGCTGCTCTTCCCGGACAACCAGATCTGGATTTGGTTCCTTTTCCCGGTCAAGGCCAAGTGGTTTGTCCTCGGACTCGGAGCGCTGAACTTTCTCTACCTGGTGAAGTCGCCCGGCAGCGGGGTCAGCCACGTCGCTCATCTCGGCGGCATGCTGATCGGCTACCTCTATCTGCGTTCCCACTTTCGGGGACGTGACATCGTCGGTGACTTGCGGCGGTACCATCGCGAGTGGAAGATCAGGCGGGCGAAACGGAAGTTTGACGTCTACATGCGGAAGCGCGGTGATGACCACGACCGCTGGGTCCACTAGTCTAGTAAGGACGTTCGCAGCAAGTGTGCCCGCGATCGGGCTTTGCTGCCGGGGGAAGACATCCATAGGGAGACGAAACGATGAGGGTCAACGGATCGTCTAAAGAAATCAAGAGAGTACGACGCAGGCGGGTGGTCTGCGTCCTAGAGGGGATAGTGTAACCATGCGTCTTTCGAAGCGGATTACGATCCTGGCAGTCATTGGATTGCTTGCAGTTCTGGATTTCACAGCTTCGGCTCAAGGGCCGAAGACACGCACGTCGGAAACGGTGGCCCGCCCCCGGCAGGAACCCACCGAAGCGACGGCTCCGTCGGAGCAACCACCCATCGAGTCCGAAGTCAATAAACGCAAGCGGGAGCAGCCGGCTGTGCCAGAGGGATCTCCGACGTTTCGCAGCGACGTTACGACAGTCACCGTGGACGTCGCCGTGGTCGATAAGCAAGGCCATTTCATTCCCGGCATCCCCCGCGGCAACTTCCAGGTCTTGGAGGACAATGTCCCCCAGCGCATCACGAGCTTTGACATGGGTGAAGCGCCGATGACCGTCGCGCTGGTGATCGAGTTCAGCAATCTGTTCCAGCAGTACTGGTCGGAAGGCTGGTATCAAACCCTCACGGCGGCGTATGGTTTCGTCGAGACATTGAAGCCGGAAGATTACGTGGCGATTGTCGCCTATGACATGCGGCCCGAGATCCTGTCGGACTTCTCCACCAACCGGCGGGATACCCACCAGGCCCTGCAGCGCATGAGAATCGCTTCGTACTCTGAATCCAATCTCTTTGATGCTCTGGTCGACACCGCCGAGAGGATGTCCGATATCGAAGGCAGGAAGGCGATTGTACTGATTTCCTCCGGCCGGGATACCTTCAGCAAGCTGAACTACGGTGAAGCCCGCCGTCGCATTCAAATGGCCGGAGTGCCCATCTACGCCGTAGGCCTGCTCCAGGCGCTCCGGGAGTGGATGGATGCACGCGGCTACCTGGGGTCCATCGCTCGAATGGACTTCCTGCAGGCCGATGTCCAACTGCGGACCTTCGCCAGCGAGACTGGCGGCATGGCGTTCTTCCCCCGCTTCTATGGCGAGTTCCCGACCATTTTCGCCAATATCGCCCAATCCCTTCGCAATCAATACACCATCGCCTACCAGCCGACCAATCAGGCCAAGGACGGTACCTATCGGAAAATCGACGTGGAGCTTGTCAATCCGGCCAACGGTGAGGCCTTGCGGATGGTCAACGAAAAAGGCAAGACGGTCAAGTACAAGATCATCGCCAAGGACGGCTACGCGGCTCCGCGGCCCGTCGAATAAAGGGCGAAACGCGCACTTCTCGAAAATCGGGACACTGCCCGGGGCCGTTGTCAAGTACCGGATCTTCCGCCTCTGCAATCCGATAGAAACCAATTGACACGCTCGTCACTGCTTTGTTACGGTCGCTGGGTCAAATGAACCTGACGTCTTCACGAAACTGTCATTCTCCACACATCCTGCTGGTAGACGACAACACGCTCGGGTTGGCCGCGAGGAAGGTTGTCCTCGAAGAACTCGGCTACCAGATCACAACTGCCGGCAGCGCATTGGAAGGCCTGGAGCGGTTCGCCGAAACCGCGTTTGAGCTGCTCATCACCGACTACAAGATGCCCCGGATGAATGGGGTGCAGCTCATCAAAAAGGTCCGCGAGGAGTCTCCCTCTCTACCAATCATTCTTCTTTCCGGTTTCGCCGATACCTTGGGCCTCGATGAGAAGAATACCGGCGCCGATATAGTGATCCAGAAAAGCAACAACGAAGTACCGGACATGGTCCGGGCTGTTCGCAAGCTTCTCCGTCCCAAAAAGCCGGCGGCCTCTCATCGCAGCTACCAAAAGAAGCGCAAGAGCGGATGAATCCGCACTTTCTTGGCAGGCCAACGGCTTTTTTCCACTCGCTCGGTAGCGCTTGGCGGTCCCGTTCTATCATCGTTTGGGAGGTTAACTGCACATGTTGGAAATCACTTGGCTCGGGCACAGCTCGTTTCAGTTCCGTCTGGATTCTGGCGAGGTGATCGTAGTCGATCCCTGGCTCGAGGGACCTACGTATCCCAAAGACCACAACTTCGATCGCATCGACACCATTCTGATCACCCACGGGCATTTCGACCACTTGCCCGACGCTGTCCCGCTGGCAAGGAAGTTCAAGCCCATGGTGGTGGCCAATTTCGAGATCTCTACCTGGCTTCAATCCAAGGATGTCGAGGCCACGGGCATGAATAAAGGGGGAACCCTCGAGGCCGGCTCGGTGAAGGTCACATTGACGCACGCCTTTCACAGCTCCGGAATCATGGACAACGGCCAGATGATCTACGGCGGCGAGGCCGGCGGCTTCGTGATTGCGCTTCCCGATGGCCGGAAGGTCTACTTCGCCGGCGATACGGATCTGTTCGGCGACATGGCCATGATCGCCGAGTTGCATGCGCCGGAGCTCGTCTTCCTGCCCATCGGCGACCTGTACACCATGAGCCCGCGGGAAGCGGCCGTCGCCTGCCGCCTCCTCAAGGCCAGGAAGGTAATCCCCATGCACTACGGGACATTCCCGCCCCTGACCGGCCGTCCGGAGGAGTTGTCCGAACTGATCAAGGAACTCGACACTGAAGTCTGGCCGC
Source organism: uncultured Solibacteraceae bacterium (assembly GCA_964385765.1). Classification (GTDB taxonomy): domain Bacteria; phylum Acidobacteriota; class Terriglobia; order Bryobacterales; family Bryobacteraceae; genus CAWELS01. The sequence goes on along the minus strand of CAYLSS010000374.1, from coordinate 1,401 downwards.
TCGAGATCGGAAAGCCGGTCTCCTGGTAGCCACAACCCGTCCGTCTATCGAAATTCGCCGCGGCCGCCGGGAAGGTGGTTATACTGGGCTTCGTATGAAACTCGGCATCATTGGACTTGGGTTCATGGGCCTCACGCATCTGAAGGCCCTCAAACAGATTCCCGCCGTTGAAGTTGTTGCTGTCGCCAGCAATAACCCGACGGCCTTGACCGGCGACCTCACCGACGTCGGCGGCAATCTCGGGGTCACCGGAGAGAAGTTCGATTTTTCGAACATGGCCCGGTACGAGGAATGGTCGGACGCGGTGAAAGACCCGGCGGTTGAAGCGGTGGATCTGTGTCTGCCTACTCACCTGCACACTCCGGCCGCCATTGCCGCTCTCGAAGCCGGAAAGCACGTTCTGATCGAAAAGCCCATGGCCTTGAATGGCGAGGAAGCCGATCGCATTCTCGCGGCGGCCGAAAAGGCGGGACGGGTCGTCATGACCGCCCAGGTTTTGCGATTCTTCCCGGACTACGTCCCTCTCGCCGAGTTGCACCGGTCCGGTGAGTTGGGCCCCCTGCGGGCGGCGATGTTCCGCCGCCGGTGTGCAGCGCCGACCTGGGGCGAATGGCTGCCCGATCCCGCCAAGAGCGGTGGCGGCGTCTTCGATCTGCTGATCCACGATATCGATTTCGCCCTGCACCTGTTCGGCTATCCCTTAGCCGTATCGGCCACCGGCTACGAGGCAATGGACAAGGGGATCGACATCGTCACCGGCCAAATGCACTACGAAGATGGAAGCGCCGTTGTGATCACCGGTGGATGGCACCATCCGAAGTCCTATCCGTTCTCGATGGAGTATACGGTGAGCTTCGATGGCGGCACTTTCGAATATAGTTCCGCCGGCCGCGAGCCAACCCTCTATCGGGAGGATGGCGAAGCGGTCTTGCTCAAGAAACCGGAGAAAGATGGCTATCAGGCGGAGATCGAGTACTTCGCCGAGTGTGTCTCGAATGGGCGGAAGCCTGAGCGCTGCCCGCCCGAGGAATCTGCGGCCGCGGTCAAACTTGCCCACATGCTCGCAGGCGCCAGGTCAGAGAAGGGGAAGCAGATCGAATGCAAGCTCTAGATGAACTCGAAATCGGTGTGATGTTTTGGGGAGGAGGCGACCCGCTCGAGACGGTGCGTGAGCTCAAGTCGCTTGGCGTCCGCTGCGGACAGATGGGGATTCCCGGCGACATGAACCTTGACGGCGTCGCCGAGTCATGGAAGCAGGCCCTCCAGCAGGAACAGTTTTCGGTAGTTACGCTCTTCGCGGCTTATGAAGGCGAGGACTACGCCGACGTTCCCACCGTTCAGCGCACGGTCGGGTTCATTCCCCCGGCCACGCGCGAGGCTCGTGAAGCCCGCACTCTCGCT
>CAYLSS010000373.1:4111-5279 GCA_964385765.1 uncultured Solibacteraceae bacterium | reverse complement strand
CGAGCGAGAGTCCGTCAGCATGCCGATAAAACGTGACAGAAGGCCCACATTCGACAGCGCGTTCATCTGCCACTCCATTCCTTCCTTCTGATCGAGGTGCCACCAACCGCTGCCGAACTGCATTTTTCCGGGAATCGATCCATCCTGGAAGCAGCCGAGCAGGGTCGCGAGAGCATAGTTATCGTTCGGGTTGTTGTTGTAGACGATGACCCGCGGCAAGGCGGACTCCTGGTCAAGCCGGTCCAGGTATGCCCCCATCGCATCGACCTGGGGCCAGTCGCCGATCGAGTCAAACCCGGTATCGGAGCCCAGTTCGGCGACACGGCGGGTATTCGCGTTACGGCGGGCCCCGACGTGCAGTTGCTTTGTCCAGCCCTTCTCTTCATCAAGCCGGCCGAAGAACAGCATCAAACAGGAAGCGAACAGGGCATGGTCCTCAGGGACCGCTGCGTGGCCCTCGCGGGCCTTGTCGAAGATCGAAGCGGCGGCGGCTTCGTTGCATGGCGTCACGAAGCAGCGGTTCAGACCGTGGTCAGAGAGGCGGCAACCGAGCTCGTGGAACAAGTCATGACGCCGCTTGAGCGCGTCGAGAAAATCGGAGTAACTGCGGATGTCGATATTCGACGCAGCCGCGAGGCGGTCGGTCCAGGCGTTGAACTGATCCGGCTGATCGACAGTGAGCGCCTTGTCCGGCCGATAGGCGGGAAAGACGCGCGTCTCCAGACCGGACGAAGCGATCTGCTGATGCCACTCGAGCGAGTCGGTTGGATCATCAGTCGTGCAGAGCGCCTTTACGTTGAACTTCCGCAGGATGCCGTGGGCGGATAGATCGTCGCCGGCCAGGAGCTCATTGGCTCGTTCCCAAACGGAATTCGCTGTCGATTCGTCGAGCAGGTCCTCGATGTCGAAATAGCGCTTCAGTTCGAGGTGGGTCCAGTGATAGAGAGGATTCCGGAGCGTGTGGGGAACGGTACGGGCCCAAGCGAGGAATTTCTCGTAAGGATCGGCCTCACCCGTACAGTGGCGCTCTTCGACGCCGTTGGCGCGCATCGCCCGCCATTTGTAGTGGTCGCCCTCGAGCCAAACCTCGAACAGATTGGCGAACTTCCGATTCTCAGCGATATCCTTGGGCGAAAGGTCGCTCAGTAATTCAGCTGCACTTTCGTTC
>CAYLSS010000373.1:0-4101 GCA_964385765.1 uncultured Solibacteraceae bacterium | reverse complement strand
GGCGAAAGGTGGCAGTGGTAGTCGAGGATCGGCTGGGACGCCGCGTGTTCGTGAAACAGGCGTCTGGCCGCCTTGTTGGTGAGAAGAAAGTCGTCGTGAATAAAGGCCATTGCTCTTCTATATAGTAGACGGCGAACAGTGGGCTTGGGAGCGCCCCCCGGCATGGAGGCCGCTAAAAAGCAGGTTCGGGAACCGGATTGTCAGCCATGAAGGCGTGAATGCGGTCGATCTCCGTCGGCGTTAGGCGAAGGTCGGCGGCGCCAATGACGCCCTCTACCTGCCGGGGATTTCGCAGCCCGACAATCGCCCCCGTAACCACCGGATGGCGCAGGGTCCAGGCGATGGCGACTTCGCCGGGGCTCCGGCCATGACTGTCGCCGATTTCTTTTAATAGCTCGACCAGTCGGAGATTGCGGGTGATTTGAGGCTCCTGAAAGTAGCCTGAACGCCGCCGCCAGTCGTCGGCGGGCAGGTTGACGAGACGCTGCCGTGTCATTTTGCCGGTCAGCAGGCCGGACTTCATTGGCGCATAGACGATCACCCCGATGTTGTGTTCCTCGCAAAAAGGCAGCACGTTCTCTTCGATCTCACGCTGGACAATCGAATATGGCGGCTGCAGCGACGTGATGGGTGCGATCGCCATGACGCGTTTCATCTGCTCCACCGTGAAGTTCGATACGCCTATGTGGCGCACCTTCCCTTCCTCCTTTAAACGAAGCACTGTCTCCCAGCCCTCTTCGATGTCCGCATCGGGCTCGGGCCAATGGATCTGGTAGAGATCGATCACATCGAGCCTGAGTCGTCGGAGGCTGTTCTCGCACTCCTGACGGATCGCATCCCGCTTCAGAAGCTTGACGATATCGCCCGCGTCGTTCCAGTTACGTCCACATTTAGTGAAGACATACGGCCTGGGAGAAAGTCCTTCGAGCGCCCGGCCAACCACTTCTTCGGAATGGCCCAGGCCGTAGACGGCCGCCGTATCAACCCAGTTGATCCCTGCTTCCACGGCGGCACGGATGGCCGCGATGGACAGCTCGTCGTCTTGCTCGCCCCAGGAGAACTTCCATCCGGCGCCGCCCATGGCCCAGGCGCCGACACCGAGTGGCGTGATTTGCAGATCGGAATTGCCAATTTGTCTGGTTTGCATGGCTGAATGAACATCATACGAAAGCGGGCGGCCGGCCGGTTGAATACGGTCATCCTCATATATAATCGTGGGTCACCTCGGTAGAAGTGGAGGAATACACGATGAAAGCCACAGTCAAGAAACTGGTGGGCGGCGAACTTGGTCGCAGGCGGTTCTTAGGGTCGGCGGCAGCTATCATGGGCGCCGGCTTTTGGGCCCAGGAAGACCTCGAAGCGGCGACCAACAGCGTACAGACAAACTCGAAGCCGTCGGATCTGAAGATCACCGACATGCGCATCGCGATGATCAGCCGTGGAGGCAGCAGAGGCATCCCGGTAATCCGGCTGGACACCAACCAGGGAATCTCCGGCTGGGGCGAGGTTCGTGACGGCGGCAGCAAGACTTACGCTTTGATCCTCAAGAGCCGCCTTCTCGGCGAGAACCCCTGTAACGTTGACAAGGTCTTCCGAAAGATCAAGCAGTTCGGCCACCACGCGCGCCAGGCCGGCGGAGTCTGCGGCGTCGAGATGGCGCTGTGGGACTTGGCCGGAAAAGCGTACGGCGTGCCGGCCTACCAGATGCTGGGCGGGCGATTCCGCGACAAGATCCGCATTTACGCCGACACCACGCAGTCCGACGATCCCAAGGTATACGCCGAGCGGATGAAGAAGCGTATGGAACGCGGCCTCACCTACCTGAAGATGGACCTCGGCATCGGGCTCGTCGAGGATACGCCCGGCACGCTCACCAAGCCGCTCGGCCTTTCGCTCAGAGATGTCAGGAACACCCAGCACATGTTCACCGGCATCGAGGTCACCGACAAGGGAATTCAAATGATGGCCGACTACGTCGCCGCCGTGCGAGAGGTCATCGGTATGGAGGTGCCGCTGGCCGCCGATCATTTCGGCCACATCGGCGTCAACTCCTGCATTCGGCTCGGCAAGGCCCTCGAGCCCTACAACATGGCCTTCCTCGAGGACATGATTCCCTGGCAGTACACCGACCTCTGGAAGCAGATCACTGACGCCATCGACGTGCCCACGCTCACCGGCGAGGACATCTACCTCAAAGAGCCCTTCAAGGTGCTGTGCGAGAACCACGCCGTCGATATCGTGCACCCCGACCTCGCCAGCTCGGGCGGCCTGCTCGAGACCAAGAAGATCGGCGACATGGCTCAGGAGTATGGCGTGGCCATGGCCATGCACTTCGCCGGAACGCCGATCTCTTTCTTCGCCAACGTCCACTGTGCGGCCGCCACGGAGAACTTCCTCGCACTCGAGCACCACTCGCTCGATGTACCGTGGTGGGACGATCTGGTGGATGGACCTTCCAAGCCCATCGTGCAGCAGGGCTTCGTCCCGGCGCCCGAAAGCCCCGGACTGGGCGTCGAGCTGAACGAGGAGGTCGCCAAGGAGCACTTGACCGAGGGAGGTTATTTCGAACCCACCCCCGAATGGGACGATGAGCAGAGTTGGGACCGGCTGTGGAGCTTCAACACCCCGCGGCAGAAGAAGATTCCCGGACTCGAGTCCTAGTTCGACTTCGATCCAAACTCTCGCGGGCCCCGGGATTGCCGGGGCCCTTTCCTTCCTCTGAATTCTGCGAGCCCTGTCGACTATTGGCCATTCCAATCTTTACTAGAAAAATAAGATTGTCATTGACCAAACAGCGAATAGTGCATACGGGCTTTCGGGCGGCGATTGGGGCGGATGGGATGACGGCGAGTGTACGTGGTCTGCGGTCCGCCAGTCATTTCGCTTCCGCGCTTTGTAGCCGCGCCCGGTTGAGTCCGGCGCCGGCGAATGCGACCCAGAATGCACGCTCCCACGGACCCTCCGGCAAGATAGACATCGGCGGCTGGCGTGAACTGTTATCCTGAGGTCAAGTATCTTCAAGCAGCCGGAAAGTCTACCTTGAAAATTGGATTCGTGAGTCTGGGATGCCCGAAGAACCTCGTCGACACCGAGGTGATGATGGGACAATTGACCTCTCGCGGGCACGAGCTAACGCCCCGACCAGAAGAAGCCGATGTTCTTGTTGTCAACACGTGCAGCTTCATCGATCCAGCCAAACAGGAGTCGGTGGACACGATCCTCGAAATGGCCGAGTACAAGAAGCACGGGCGGGCTCGGCGGATCGTAGTCGCGGGTTGCATGGTCGAGCGGTACGGCGAGGAAATCCGGCGAAACATTCCCGAAGTGGATGCCGTGATCGGCACCGACGAGGTGGAGCGGATCTGGGCCGCCTGCGAAGGCCGGCCCCTGGAGGCGAACCCGCTCGAGCCCTACCTCTATCATGAGGCGACCCCTCGAGTGCTCTCCACGCCCGGGCACTTCGCGTATGTCAAGATTGCCGAGGGCTGCGACCACCCTTGTACCTTTTGCGTGATCCCACAGTTCCGGGGCGGTTTCCGAAGCCGCCGGTTGGAGAGCGTTGTCGCCGAGGTCGCGTCGCTGTTCGACCGGGGCGTGCGGGAAGTCAATCTTGTCGGGCAGGACACCACCAGCTACGGACAGGACTTCGGGCTCAAAGACGGTCTTGCACGGCTGCTCCAGCGGCTCGCGGGAATCGAAACGCGCTATCCCAAATGGATTCGCTTCCTCTACGCGTACCCCAATCGGGTGACACAACGCCTGCTGGATACCATTGCGGAGCATGACGGGCTGGTAAAGTACATTGACATGCCACTGCAGCACGCCAGTCGCGACGTGCTCAAGGGCATGAAGCGCGGGGGTTCCGGGGAGCAGTTCTTGAAGCTGATCGAGCGAATCCGCCGCTCGATTCCAGGCGTCGCCATCCGCACGTCGATGATCGTGGGCTTCCCGGGAGAGACGGCGGACGACTTCACGGAGCTCTGCCAGTTTGTCGAAGCCGCGGAGTTCGACCGCCTGGGAGTTTTCTCTTACTCGGATGAGGAGACAAGCGCCAGTTACCACCTGGACCGAAAGGTCGGCAAACGAGATATCTATAACCGG
>CAYLSS010000372.1:0-5287 GCA_964385765.1 uncultured Solibacteraceae bacterium | reverse complement strand
TGCGGCTTGCTCCGGTCGAATTTCTCCTTCGCCATGGTTGTCGACTCTCCTGTAAAGCCTTCCTAGGACACCTTGCCCTGTACTTTGGTAATAATTTCCTCGGCAATATTGGCCGGTACCTCTTCATACCGCCCAAAATGCATGGTAAAGCTGCCGCGCCCCTGCGTTCGCGATCGCAAATCAGTCGCGTAGCCAAACATCTGCGACAACGGCACCGACGCCTTGATAATCTGCGTAGTCGCCCGAAGCTCCATCCCCTCGACGCGGCCGCGACGAGAATTGAGGTCTGCGATCACATCCCCCATATACTCCTCGGGAACCACGACCTCAATATCCATGATGGGCTCGAGCATCACAGGATGGGCCTTCTTGCCACCATTCTTGACGGCCATCGAGGCGGCGATCTTAAACGCCATTTCGGAGGAATCCACCTCGTGATAGCTGCCGTCAAAAAGGATGGCTTTGACATCCGCAACCGGGTAACCGGCCAGGATTCCACCCTCCAGGGCCTCTTCGATGCCCTTCTGGACGGCGGGAATGAAGTCCTTCGGTATCGACCCGCCGACAATCTCGTTCGAAAATTCGAAGCCTTCGCCCGCATGGAGCGGCTCCAGACGCAGCTTCACGTGTCCGTACTGGCCGCGGCCGCCCGACTGGCGCACGAATCGCCCTTCGGTTTCCACCGGACGCCGGATGGTTTCGCGATAGGCGACCTGGGGCCTGCCGACATTGGCCTGCACATTGTACTCGCGCAGCATGCGATCCACCGTTATTTCCAAATGCAGTTCGCCCATGCCGGCCAGGATCGTCTGACCGGTTTCCGGATCGACATTCACTTTGAGAGTCGGATCTTCCTGGACCAGCTTTGCGATGGCGTTGCCGAGCTTCTCCTGATCGGCCTTCGTTTTGGGCTCTATCGCCAGCCGGATCACGGGCTCCGGAAAATCGATAGACTCGAGTACCACCGGCGCCTTTTCGTCACAGATGCTCTCACCGGTGGCGACCGATTTGAGACCGACCGCGGCCACGATGTCGCCGGCGTATACTTCCTTGACCTCTTCCCGCTTGTTGGCGTGCATCTTGAGCAAACGCCCGACGCGCTCGCGACGCCCTCGGGCGACCACATAGACGCTCTCGCCAGCCAGCAGCCGCCCGGAATAGACACGGATGAAAGCCAACTGGCCCACGTAAGGGTCCGTCATGATCTTGAAGACAAGAGCGGCAAACGGCGTCTTGTCGTCCGCCGGACGCTCGATTATCTCCTCGCCGTCCAGCGACTTCCCTTGAATTGGGGGAACCTCGATCGGCGACGGCAGATAATCCACGACGGCATCCAGCAGGTTCTGCACACCCTTATTCTTGAACGCCGCCCCGCAGAGCACGGGAACAATCTTCAACTCGCAGGTTGCCTTGCGAATACCGGCGACCAACTCCTCGTTCGTGATCGTTTCACCGTGCACATACTTCTCAAATAGGACATCGTCGTGCTCGGAGACGGCCTCGATCAGCTTCTCGCGCTCTTCCTTGGCCCGGTCGGCCAGTTCGCTCGGAATCTCGATGTCGTCGAATGCAGCGCCAAGGGTCTCGTCCAGCCAGATGCGCGCATTCATTTTCACCAGGTCGACGACGCCCTTGAAAGTCTCCGCGGCCCCGACGGGGATCTGCAAGAGCACCGGACGAGCTTTCAGACGCTCAACCATCGTGTCGACAGCATGGAAGAAATCCGCGCCGACCCGATCCATCTTGTTGATAAAGCAAATTCGAGGAACCCGGTACTTATCCGCCTGGCGCCAGACCGTTTCTGACTGCGGCTGGACACCCGCCACCGCATCGAACACCGCCACGGCGCCGTCGAGGACGCGCATCGAACGCTCTACCTCGGCGGTGAAATCGACGTGTCCCGGTGTATCAATGAGATTGATCCTCGTCCCATTCCATTCGCACGCCGTCGCCGCGGATGTGATGGTAATGCCGCGCTCCTGCTCCTGGGCCATCCAGTCCATCACGGCCGTACCCTCGTGGACCTCACCGATCTTGTAAGTACGACCGGTGTAGTACAAAATTCGCTCGGTAGTGGTCGTCTTGCCGGCATCGATGTGCGCCGCAATGCCGATATTGCGCATGCGCTGGATTGGTATCGTTCTAGGCATATGTTATATAACGACCCAATTACCAGCGGTAATGCGCGAAGGCCTTGTTTGCCTCCGCCATCCGGTGTACGTCGTCTTTCTTCTTGACCGCTCCGCCTCGCAGATTGGCTGCGTCTAACAACTCGCCTGCAAGCCGGTCAGCCATGGACTTCTCGGGACGACTCCGAGCATTCGCGAGGAGCCAGCGAATCGCCAGGCTGTTGCGGCGATTGGTTGGGACCTCGATTGGCACCTGGTAGTTGGCACCACCCACGCGGCGGCTCTTCACCTCGACCATCGGGCGGCAGTTTTCGATCGCTTTCTTGAACAGCTTCAAAGGATCATCGCCAGCGCTCTCTCGGATCTGATCCATGGCTATATAGAAGATCTTGCGCGCGATGGTCTTCTTGCCGTCCCACATCATGTTGTTGATGAACTTCTCCGCGAGCGTCGAGTTGTAGACCGGATCCGCCGTGATTTCACGGGGCTCGTACGTTCTTCTGCGTGACATAAGCTCTTCGGTTCCTCGACTAAGCCTTCGGACGCTTGGCGCCGTACTTCGAACGGCTCTGTTTCCTCCCGTCGACACCCGCCGTATCGAGAGTGCCGCGGATCACGTGATAGCGGACGCCAGGAAGATCCTTGACACGGCCGCCGCGAATCAGCACGATTGAATGCTCCTGGAGGTTGTGGCCGACACCTGGGATATAGGTCGTCACCTCGATTCCGTTGGTCAGCCGCACACGCGCCACTTTCCGCAAGGCCGAGTTGGGCTTTTTCGGAGTTGTCGTGTAGACGCGGGTGCAGACGCCCCGCCGCTGCGGACAGCCCTGCAATGCCGGACTCGCTGTCTTGAATCGCGGCCGCTTCCGCCCTTTACGCACAAGTTGAATAAAAGTTGGCACGTTACACTGCCTCCTAGCTGACTAACCACGCTCCACCCCCACCAAAGACCTCTCGGAGGGGGTGAATTCATCCCCGATTCGCTGGAACCCAGCGCGCATGAACGCTCCAAGTCTCAGCCAGGCGCCTGCCAGGATTCCAGGCAACCTTCAACGCTTCCCGCCGCTTAGCGGCGCTGGCGGATTTTCGTTAGAGTGCGAAGTCGATACTATCTGGACAAGCCCATGCCTCGGAAACGATCACGTCTCACGAGACCTCGGGGCCGGCCCCTGGCCGGGTTCCCTCTGCCTGGCAGCGGCGCTCGACGCTAAAAAACCTCAGCACGAGCAAATAGGGAGCGGTAGCACAGGGGCTGAGTAATCACTCGCCAAACTCTCCTAGAATGCCACAGGACGCTCAGACTGTCAAACTGTTACTGTTTGCGCGGTGCACCAATGCAAAAAAGATGCTCAGTCGAACGAATAAAGAGCTGCCCCTGCGAGACTGCGATCGACGCCTGGCACGGTTCTCCCAGCGAGTTTCGGGCCACCACTTCGAACTCGGACCCCTCTTTGATGATGGTTGTCCCCCCCTCGTCGGAGAGGAAATAGATTAGCCCATCCGCCCCGATCGGGGAGGCCGAGTGGTCACCGCCAATCCGCTGCTGCCAGACGATCTCGCCGGTTTCGGCCTGAAGGCACATGGCGATGCCCGCCTCGGTGACGGTGTACAGATACGGCTTCCGGTAGAGGAAAGAGGGAATCCGGGGAACTCCCTTGGTCTGCCGCCAGGCGACATGGGAGTCCGTGACGTCGCCCCGGCCGTTGGGACGGACCGCCATAATCGTCGATTGCTCGAAGCCCGACGAAGTGTAAACAAGCCGGTCTCCCAATACGACCGCCGGTACGACGCCCTCACCCTGGGCATAGGCCGACCACAGCAACTCTCCGGTCTTGATGTCGAAGCCCTGAATCCGGTCGCCGGCCGCGCTGACAAGCTGCGTTATCCCGTCTTCCTCCAGCACGTTGGCGGTGACATGCGCGATTCGCGACAGGCCGCGCTTGCCGCGCCAGCGCTCTTCGCCGGTCTTTTTATCCAGGGCCAGAATCACCGCACCTTCCCACGGGATCTTCCAGCCGACTTTCTGCTCATCGGGACTGGAGCCGTCGTAGGTCATGATCAGCAGATCCTCGTAAAGTACCGGCGAGGCGCCTAGGCCATGCTCGCTGAAGTGCTCAATCTCACGGTAGGTCCAGACGGTGTTGCCGTCGAAGTCGACGGCAACGATGCTTCCATCTCCGAAGACAGCGTATACGCGCTCGCCGTCGGTGGCCGGAGTGGGTGTCGCGTAGGAATTGCGCTCTCGCTTCTTCTTGGTGTCCTGGCGGAGGACCTCGCGGTTCCACAGGATCCGGCCGTCGCTACGGTGGATCGCGACGATCCGGGCCGAAGCCCCTTCCTCGGCGGCGGTGGTGAGGAACACGTGATCCTCCCAGACAATCGGCGATGACCAGCCTTGTCCCGGAATTGGTGTTTTCCAGGCGATGTTCTCCGTGCCGCTCCATTCGGGGGGCAGACCGGTTTCACTGGAAACCCCCTGACGGCTCGGTCCGCGAAAATAGGGCCAGTTTTCGCAAATGGCGGTGGTGGTGACCAGCAATAGTCCTAGACACAAGCGGAATTTCATGAGCGCTCTCCCGGTTCTTTTGGTGCGGAAACGATGTTATCACGATGAGCCCCCGCCTCCCGGATAGGGGTCGCCGCGCCAGAAACCTCAGCACGAGCAGATAGGGAGCGGTAGCAGAGGAACTGAGTAAATCACTCGCCAACTCTTCCTAAGGCGCCACCGGGCGATCCGACTGTCAAACTGTCACTGTTCGCGACGCTGGCGCGCTGCCAGACGCCGGCAGCCCTCACCTGGCTGGCTCCTTGATCCGAACCACGCGGTTTGCGGGCACGTTCTCGACCACCTGTCGCTCGCCGCTCGGCCAGGCGATCTCCACCGCGTCGATCCCGGTCGCGGCGCCCAGGCCGAAATGGAGCCGGAAATCGCTCTGCGAGATATAGCTCCCCCCGCTGCGGACTTCCCGCAGTTGGACCCGATCGCCGGTTCGCACCCGTACCCGCGCACCGATGCCGCGGCGGTTGGATCTCACCCCCTCCAGATCGAGCAGGACCCAGTTGCCCTCCGGCAGAGAAGCATTCACCAGCAACATCGGTGCGTCGTTCTGGTTGTTGACTAAGATCTCGACCGAGCCATCATTGTCAATATCGCC
>CAYLSS010000371.1:0-5289 GCA_964385765.1 uncultured Solibacteraceae bacterium | reverse complement strand
CAGCGATTCGAACGCGAGGCGCGGACCATCTCGAGCCTAAACCATCCTAATATTTGCACGCTCCACGACGTAGGCCAGCAAAACGGCAGCGACTACCTGGTCATGGAGTACGTCGAGGGCGATCCGCTGAAGGGCCCCATTCCCGTCGAAGAGGCGCTGCGGCTCGCGGTGCAGATCGCCGATGCGCTGGATCATGCTCACCGCCGGGGCATTGTGCACCGTGACCTGAAGCCGGGCAACGTGCTGGTGACCAAGAGCGGCCCGAAGCTGCTCGATTTCGGTCTCGCCAAGTTCGCTCCGGAACCCGGACTGGTTACTGCCGACACCTCCGATAGCAATGATCTGACGGGGAAAGGCGAGCTTCTCGGCACGCTCCGCTTCATGGCGCCCGAGCAATGGGAGGGCAAGGAGGCCGATGCCCGCTCCGACATCTTTGCGTTCGGAGCGCTGCTGCACGAGATCATCACCGGCGAGAAGGCATTCTCCGGCAAGTCGCGCGCGGCGGTTGTCGCGGCCATCATGCACCAGGATCCGCCGCCGATTTCCAGCCTCGAACCACTCTCGCCGATGGCCCTGGACCACGTGGTCAAGAAGTGCCTCGAAAAGGACCCGGACAGGCGCTGGCGCTCGGCCGCCGATCTGCGCGATGAGCTCGAATGGATCGCCGAGGCAACGCCGTCGCAGGCTTTCCTGCCGGTTCCGCCCGTCGTGGAACGCCGCTTGCGGTTGATGAAGCGGCGGCTCGTCGCCATGGCGGGCGCTATGCTCGTCCTTCTCTCTATCGTCGTTCTGTTCTTCCTGTCCGGCCGCGGTGGTCCGGAGCGCGAAGCTCCACTGCGGAAATTCGCCCTTATCGCCGAACCGATCCCCGGCGCCGGCCTGCAGATCTCTCCCGACGGCCGCCACATCGCCTATATCGCCGGTGTTCCGCCGAGGTTGTTCATCCAGGACCTTGAGCGCTACCAGCCGCGTGAGATTCCGAACACGGAAGGCGCTCTCTACCCGTTCTGGTCTCCAGGGAGCGACATCATCGCCTTCGCGCAGGGGACTGAGGTGAAAAAGGTGGCCGTCGGCGGCGGCCCGGTGTTGACGGTCTGCCCGCTTCCCGGCCGTTCCGCGTATCTTTTCTCGGGCGCCTGGAGCCCTGACGGCCAGTCGATTGTGTTCAACGCCGGGAACCCCCGGCGGTTATACGAAGCGCCAGCTCTTGGCGGACTCGCGGAGCCGCTCCTCGATTCGGAACAGGATCCCGGCCAGGCTCCCGCCTTCCCCCAGTTTCTGCCTGCTTCGACGGGCCGCCGTGCAATCCTCTATTTCACCGGGACGGCAAGCCGGGGGCAGATCATCGCGCTTGATCTCGATGACGGGCAGCGCGAAGTGGTCGTGGAAGGGGGGCACTTCGCATACGCACCCTCGGGGTACATCCTCTACCAGCCCTCCCGCGACGACTCGAGCTTCCTTTTCGCCCTCCCGTTTGACGCGGACACGCTCCGGCCTGCCGGAGAAGCCTTTCCGGTGGCTGAGGACGCAGCCCATCCGAGCGTCTCCGCCGACGGTACCCTCGTCTACCTCGGGGTCGACACGCCCGGCGCGGAACAGTTAGCCTGGATCGCCCGAGACGGCGCATCCCTCGAGACCCTTGGCGAGGCGCACCAGGAGATCCGCGCCCCAGCGCTTTCGCCGGACGGCAGCGGCGTACTCTTCCGCGCTCTCCAGGGAACCAACTGGGATATCTGGCTGCACGACGTCGCCACCGGCCTTCAAACACGCCTGACCTTTGAGGACGCCAACGAAGATCGCCCGGTGTGGACTCCCGACGGCGAGCAATTCACCTTCACCTCTGACCGCGATGGCGGGGCCGACCTCTTCATCAAGTCTGCCGATGGCAGCGGCCAGACCCGGAAACTCTGGGCCACGGAAGCTAGCGAGTTCGGCATTCACTGGTCACCCGATGGGGCCAACCTTGCGTGTGTCTTTCTCGAACCCGGCGCTCCGGGCGACATCTGGCTTCTTCATCGTCAGAACAGTGGTTTTGAGGCGCTTCCGTTCGTCAAGACCGACTTCGACGAGCTCGAGCCTGTCTTCTCTCCGGACGGCCGGTTCCTCGCTTACTCTTCGGCGGAGTCCGGACGGTACGAGATCTACGTCCGCAACTTTCCCGAGGACGGCGGCTTCTGGCAGATCTCCACCCACGGCGGATTGCAGCCCCGCTGGCGGGCCGATGGTCGCGAACTTTTTTACGTGGAGCGCAACACTCTGGTCGCCGCCCCGACGAAAACGCATCCCACATTTTCTATGGGGCTCCCTAATCGCCTTTTCGAGCACCATGCCCTGGGCGCCCGCCGCGGCCACCAGTACGACGTGACGGCGGACGGACAGCGCTTTCTGGCAGTTGAGCCGGTGGGTGGCGCGCCCGCGCCCACGATTCGTATCGTGCAGAATTGGCACGCTGAGTTCGAAGGCCGGAAGTAGGGCTCGGAGTGGTCCGTCCGGCAGCCCCGGCTACAGCAACACCTTGACCTTCGGTGCCAGCTCTCCGTAGGTCATCTTGCCCGGATGATAGAGACGGACAATGCCCTTCCGATCAATCAGAACCAGCGTCGGCGTGGTGGAAGAGCCGTAGTTCGCAAACGTCTCCCCACTAACTGGAACGGACATGCCGCTTATCTGGCCATAGTGCTTGCGGCGGACTTCATCTATGTAGCGGAGTTCCTCGTCAGGAGGGGCATCCACGCCGCCGGCAACGTAGCCATACCGCCTGGTGACTCCGATAATCTTCAGTCCCTGATCTCCAAGCTCCGCCTTGAGGCGGCCCAGCACAGGGGCCTGCGACTTGCAGTCGCCGCACCAATGTGCCCAGAGGAAAAGCACTACGACCTTACCCTTGAGCGTCGGCGGCTCGGGGCCGAGGTACTCTTCGAACTCGATGGGCGGCGCGGGCTTACCCTCCAGGCTCAGCAGGTTGATGTTCTTTTGGATGCGCGTGCGGATGGACGTATGCTTCCAGCGCTGCAATTCCCCGTTGAGGAAGCTCAGTGCTTCGGAGAGCGCGCCCTGCGCCGCGAGAGCCTGGCCCTCAACTTCGATTGAGGCCCCCAACGCGAGCGGAAGCTTCTTCTCGTCGTCGAGCTTCCGCTCTTCGAGCAATGACAGCGAGAGCCTGCGCGCCCGGGCGGCATAGCGGAGCGCCCGGTTGTAGTCCTCGGCGGCCAACGCGGAGCGGCCAAGCCAGGAGACGGCCAGCGCCAGTTGGGGGGTTACCCCTTCGGTCTTCTGATACGCTTCGATCAGACGCTCACCGGCCGCGAAGTCTCGTGCGGCGCCAGCGGTCCGAACGTCATTCACCAGGCTGGCCCAAACTGCCGGCATCATGACCAGCAGGGCCACACCCGCTACCCCGTATCGCAAGTTGAATCGCACGTGAATCTAATTCCCCAAACGCACCAAACTCTCAAGCCGGCCGGCGGAGTCGCTCGGACACGCAGCGCATGCTCGCCTCGAGATCTTCACGCTCGCGACGCGCCCGGTCTTCCTTGGACGGACTCTGGTAGGAGTCGTCCGGCCGGCCTGCCGCCGCCAAAGCCAGGAAACGGCTGAACTCCCACGCGGGCACGCTGCGATAGCCATCCCAGAAGTCCGGCTCGAAGAAGTTGAATTCCCGCGGCCCCGTCACGATCACCTCCTGGGTCACGGCCTTTCCGGGGCAGAGTTCCAGGTAGCGGTCTATCCACCGGCCGATGTCGACATTGCCTTCTCCGGTACGCACCCAGCGGACAGAAGCACCCTTTTCGGTCATCCAAACACGGCTGTCGCGAATATGACTGGTCAGGGCATACGGCGCCAGCGTTTCGAGGGTAAGGTGAGGATCTTCAAGTGTCCACAGCGGGTTGCCGGAATCGACGCATGCTCCGACAAAGTCCGTGCCCGCTTCCTCGATGAGTGTCTTCAGCTCGCGTGCCTGCAGATCGCCGGCGTGGTTCTCCACCGCAATCCGGACACCGGCGTCGTTCGCCTGCGAGCGGACTTCGCGGAGCACCTTCACGGTGTTTTCGATATGCCCTTCAATTCCTCCAGGCGCCTTGCGATCAGCCATGCTTCCCAAATAGGCCCTGACAATTTTCGACCCCGCCCAATTAGCCGCG
The DNA here is from genome assembly GCA_964385765.1 of uncultured Solibacteraceae bacterium. Taxonomy (GTDB): domain Bacteria; phylum Acidobacteriota; class Terriglobia; order Bryobacterales; family Bryobacteraceae; genus CAWELS01. Next base: position 1,147 of record CAYLSS010000371.1, on the reverse strand, counting down.
CGTATGACGCGGCCAAGCTGCCCTTCAGCGGAACCATCTTCGGGACGGAACCGGCTCGAGGAAGGGCAGATCGAAGTCATGCCGATTTCGAGGTCGATGCCGAGCTTCCGAGCGTAGTCGCCGACCTTATGAACGTGCTCTTCTTCGAGGCTCCCGAGAAAGCGGACTTCGGAGAAGTGGACAACGTCCGCCTTCCACCTCGCGCAGTAGTCGAGATACTCGAAAGCCGACCACCCCGAGGAGCGGATGCTGAACAGATCCACACCGAAGGGAGCCACTGAATTTGCCCTCGCCGGCACACCCGCGGAGGTCACGGCCGCCGCGGTCCCGGCCAGAAATCGCCTTCGATCCATGGATTTTCACCCCCCTATTTCGTTCCGACTTCTTTCGTCTCCACTTCGAGAGACCTGAGATAATCGCGGAACTCGTCGCCGAGGTCGGCTCGCTTGAGCGCGAACTCGACCGTTGCCTTCAAGAATCCCAGCTTGTCACCGGCGTCGTACCGTGTGCCCTCGAATCGCAGGCCATAGATGGGCCTGTTGCGCAGCAGATGCCGGAGCGCATCGGTAAGTTGTATCTCGCCGCCGGCACCCGGCTGCAAACCGTCGATCGACTCGAAGATCTCGGGCGTCAGCACATAGCGCCCGATGATGGCAAGGCGCGAGGGGGCATCCTTCAGTTGAGGCTTCTCGACAAGGCTGCGGATCCTGAAGAGACGGTCGTCCGACCCCTGGTGGTTCACGGGCTCGGCGTCCACAATTCCGTAGGCGGAGACGTTTTCGTCCGGCACCTCCATCAAGGCGACCACCGAGGCCCCGTAGAACTCATAGACGTCGAGCAACTGTCGCAGGCACGGCGTCTTCGCATCGATAACGTCGTCGGAGAGAACTACCGCGAAGGGCTCCGGACCGACAAGCTCACGAGCCCTCAGCACCGCGTGACCGAGACCGAGCGCCTCCTTCTGGCGCACGTAGGACACGTTGATCATGTCGGAAATGCCTTGGACGCTTCGCAGCAAATCCAGCTTGTTCTTCGATTCGAGGGCGTGTTCGAGCTCGAAGCTTACATCGAAGTGGTCCTCGATGCTGCTCTTGTTGCGGCCAGTAATGATAATGATGTTCGGCACACCGGATTGCAGAGACTCCTC
>CAYLSS010000370.1:4328-5289 GCA_964385765.1 uncultured Solibacteraceae bacterium | reverse complement strand
GGTGGCGTTTTCCCCGCAATCACGGTGCCGAACGAGTTGGGTATGCACACCTTGGTGGTTGAGTTCCGCGACTGGACAGGGAACACCGTGATCAAACGGATCTACCAAAAGATCAGCGTGGTGGACGAGATTGTAACAATCGAGTCCGCTATCGAGTCGGATACTACCTGGGTCAACACCAAGTCATACCTTGTGAACGGCACGATCATTGTTCGCGACTCGACACTGACCATCGAAGAGGGCACGATCATCAAAGGCGTCCCCGGTACAATCCCGGCGGCCGCGCTCATTATTCGCCCCGGGTCGAAACTCATGGCCGTCGGTACCCGATCACGGCCGATCATATTCACCAGCAGCTTGGATCCCGGGCTCCGACAGGCCGGAGACATCGCCGGCATCGCGCTGCTCGGCAGGGCCCAGGTCAACACCGGAGTCGGCAACCTGGAAGGCCTGCCCGAAGGTCCGGATTCGGAGTTCGGCGGCGACGATAACACTCACAATTGCGGCCATCTAAGCTACGTTCGTGTCGAATTCGCCGGAGCGGAGCTTTCCCCTAACAGCGAATTAAACGCGATCACGTTCGCCAGTTGCGGCACGGACACTGTATCCCACCATCTCCAGACGCACTACGGCTTCGATGATCTGTTCGAGTTCTTCGGCGGCACCAACAACGCGAGTTACTTAGTTGGCACCGGCGGCCGTGATGATGGCTTCGACGTCCAGCTCGGTTACGTCGGCATGGTGCAGCACTTCATCGCGATCTTCTACCCCGACAATCCGCACGATCACGGCATCGAGTCGGACAATCTGGAAGAAAATAATTCCGCCACCCCGTTCAGCGATCCAAAGCTCTGGAACGCGACCTTCGTCGGTGCGGCTGCCGCCTGCCGAACGGACTCCTGCGACGGCTGGCGCCCACGCCGCGGCCTTAAGGGGTCCTTCAACAATCTCGCTTTCACCA
>CAYLSS010000370.1:0-4318 GCA_964385765.1 uncultured Solibacteraceae bacterium | reverse complement strand
GACAACGTCACGAACAGCGAGCTCACCATGAATGGTGTCGTCGTCTGGAACAACAACCAGAAGGATGGCGGAGCGAATACTGTGCCCGGGCAATTCGCTTCCGGGCTCACGACTGATTGGGTCAGCGGCAACCTCGGGACGGCGAAAAACGTCATCGTCGCCGATCCAATGTTCCGTTCAATCGAACCCAGCGACTGGGATCTGCGTCCCGCTCCCGGTTCACCACTTACCGGTGCGCGGTGGGAGCTGCCGGCCAACAACGGCTTCTTTAACCAGGCCGTTGCGCCCAACGCCTGCGCCGGCGCCATCTGTGGTTCCGATGACTGGACCGAAGAGTGGACCATCAAGCATCAGGAAACGGATCTTCGCCGTCCGGGGCAGTAGCCCGGAACCGAATTCGATCTTTGAAGGCCTCCGCGGACTCGTTCCGCGGGGGCTTTTTTTCCTGTTCGCCGCGCGACATCTGCTTCTCCTCCGTGTTTGAAGCCACAGGAGGACATTAGATAATGACTCGCCTTTTCATGATCACCGTGCTGGCGGCCGCGATGATGACGCCCACCGCCGATGCAGCCATCAAGCAGCGGCAGCGCCGCCAAACCATCCGAATCGGACAAGGCGTGGAAAGCGGAGAATTAACCCGCCGGGAAGCGTACCGCCTCAACCATGCCCGAAAGAGCCTAAATCATTCCATTCGTCACGACCGCATCGACGGCGGCGGCCTCACCAAACACGAACGCGTGAAAACTCATCACCGCCAGGACCGTCTCAGCCGTCAAATCTATCGTCAGAAGCACGACGCCCAGAAGCGATAAAGTACATCAGCGGGGTGCCGTAGCGCAGCGAATTGCAATGCTGCCCGCCTGGATTGAGGCAGGCGCCCTTCACGGCCTAAACCGTTTGCTGCAGTACAACGGCCCCCCGCGATCATTACCGCCGAGAGGCCGACTCTCGGCGACTCTCTTCCCCTCAATCACCAACCGTGACTCAATGTCAACATAGGAGAGGTGTAAACCCACCTCTCCTGCCCATTCTGCGCACTCAACGGAAATGCCCGGAAGAGAAGATCAGTTCTTGTCGGCCAAGGCCAGGACTTCGAACGCGCCACCTTCGATCGTGGGATCGAGAGCCACGAGTGTCCGAACCTGATTGTCGGCAAGACGCACTTCGCCGGTGTCGATGGCCACTGTCGTCGTGCCACTGACGGTCACCCGGCCCTGGTAGAGACCGGCGGGCACCGGGATGTGGACGCTCGCGCCAACGAATGGGACGTTCGTCAAAGCGGGTGTCAATGAGTCCAGCGGCGCATACGGGGACGATAGGTAGACGTCCACGGCCGGCGCCTGCGACGCGGCATGCACCACGCGGATACTCGCCATGCCGGGGCCCGGATCATTCAAGTTGTCGCCGAGCGCGAGCAGACGAAGGCTGCCGTTGCTGATTCTCCCGATGGCCATGACGGTGTAATCGAGGCCCGCGGCGAGATCGTAGGTGTCAGCCATTACCGTGGTATCCGTGCCGGCGAGCTTCACTTCCACCATGATCGAGCCGGGAGGCAGCGGCGTATAGTCCGTGAATCCACGGAACGGCATGGCCTCGAAGGCCTTGCCGCCATTGACGTAGATGTCCACTGCCGGCGCGTCGGTGGAAGCATGCACTACTCGCACACGGGCCTGGTCGGCCTGGGCGAACGCGGCCGCGGCCGCTAAGAACAACACAGCAAACGTTAAAGCGAAATGTCTCAGTCTCATGACTCGACAAATGCGCGGCTGCCCGGCTCGGTGTATTTTTTTGTTTTTCCAGCCTACTGATACCAATAGGCGATGCTGCGATACAGGCTGTCGCGGCGGTGGTTGTTATGACCCCGTTCGATCGAGACCCGGATGGAACGGGTGAATGGGATCGGATCCCGCTCGTGAAAGCGATACACCGTGAACTTGCCGGCCTGCCAGTCGGGCCGTTCGGGAATCTTCAGCATCACGCTCAAGCCGTGGTATGGCATGTTGTATTCACCCCGGAAGCCCCAAGCTCCACCGAAATAATCCTCCGTTCCGGTGCCGTAAATGGACGGCTCCGCTTCCCCGTCGATCCAGATCATCTCGTCGCCCTCCCACCACCCGCGGCCGGCGGCGTCGACGCTGAGGACCATGCCAATAAAATGGCCAACGCCTTTCGTCTCGAGGACGGAGTGGTTATCCGCGCCGTCAATGTTACGGGCCGTGAAATGTCCGGCTTCATCACCGGGATAGGGTTCCGCCGCTGTCTCGCGATACCGGGCATGGAAATGGACCGGGCTCGGCGCCGACGCCCACTTCTGGTAGTCGATTTGGAAATAGAGGGCGCGAATCGGCTCGTCCGAGGCGTTCTCAATCTCGATCCGGGCCGAGCGGGAAAATGGCATCGGGAAGTAAGAGTTGAATCCCGCGACATTACGATTCTGGAGGTTGTGGTTGAGCTCGGGCCGCGCACGGACGGTCAGGAACGCGGAATTCAGATTGCGAACCACCCCGTGGCCTTGCGCGTGGAAAAGCCCGAACGGGACATCCACCGCGGGAGACTCCGCACCATTCCAGTAGATCTTCAACCGCGTAGTCGAGAGGTAATCGCGCTCGTCGGTCGCGATGGTGAACCAGGTGTGGACGATGCGGCCGGGTCCCTCGATCTCCGCGACCCTGTGAGTGCCGTGAGGCGCCACCTGCACGTTATCGCGGTTCGCTCCATCGCGATGGTAGCTGGAAGCACGCGCTGCGCGATAGCTCTGGGGCCGGTCGACCTGGGCAAGGGCGGGAAAAACACCCAACACGAGGAGGAGGGAGCTGACCAGTAGATTCATGGCGCCAGTTTAGCGGAAGCTCCCGTCGCGGTGCACTTCCAAATCCACGGAACAATTGGCGGCCCGCCGCGCCGAGCATCACGGCGGGCCTGATGTGCCGAAGCGCCCGAGGTTCGGATTTCGCGCTCCGATACCCTTCAGCTCAAGAATCGGCCCATACCAGCGACTCCTTTAGATGGCGCCGCCCTGTCGTCTTCCATCCCTGGCCGCGAAACGCTCGGCCGGACACCGAGTCAACTAATGAGCCGGCAAATGAAGTCTACAGCATCCACCAGCAAAATCAGCCGTGAGGTCACGATCCAGGCGCAGGAGGTCGAGGCCGTCATCTTCGACATGGATGGAGTGGTTACCAGGACCGCGGACGTTCACTTCGCTGCGTGGAAAGACCTCTTTGACAGTTTCCTGCGTCAGCGCGCGGAGCGAATAGGCGCCCGCTTTCAGCCTTTCGAGCGTTCAGACTACCTCAACTACGTCGACGGTAAACCCCGATATGACGGTGTCCGGAGCTTTCTCGCCTCTCGAAACATCGAGCTGCCGGAGGGCGATCCCTCCGACCCCTCTGACCAAGAGACGATCCAGGGCCTTGGAAATCGCAAGAACCGCTTCTTCCGGGAGCGTCTCCAACGCGACGGAGTGCAAGTCTACGAGTCCACGGTGGAGCTGCTTCACCTGCTGAAGGATGCGAACATCCGCGTCGGTGTCATCTCTTCGAGCAAGAACTGCAAGGCTGTTCTTGAAGCCGCCGGGTTGCTTGATGAGTTCGACACTCTGGTCGACGGAGTCGTCTCTCAAGAACTGAACCTGGAAGGCAAACCCGCCCCCGATATCTTCCATGAAGCGTCTCGAAGACTCGGCGTGCAACCCGATCGCGCCGTGGTAGTGGAAGACGCGATCTCCGGGGTCCAGAGCGGACGTCGGGGGGGCTTCCGTCAAGTCATCGGAGTCGACCGGGGCGATCACGCCCAAGCTCTTTTGCGGGAGGGCGCTGATGCCGTTGTCAAGGATCTTTCCGAAGCGCGGGTTGTCTCTAATCCCAGTCGTCCGGCGAATCAGCAGGTCAATCCTCGCCATGATCTGCCCTCGGCGCTCGACTCGAGCGAGCAGATCCTCGGCCGTCTCGAGGGACGAAAAGCGGCGGTGTTTCTCGATTACGACGGCACACTCACCCCCATCGTCCAGCGCGCCGAGGACGCCCGGATGCCGGAAAGCGTGCGCGAAACCGTCAGGAGGCTCTCGCGCAAGTGTCCTGTCGCGATTATCAGCGGGCGCGGCCTACCAGACGTCATGGAGAAGGTCGCGCTCGAAGGCCTCTATTACGCCGGCAGCCATGGATTCGAGATCGCCGGCCCGGATGAGTGGCGCGAAGACTTCCAGCCCGCCCTCCAGTATCTCCACGATCTCGACCGCGCCGAGCAGGAGTTGCGACAAGCATTCCAGGACTTCAACGGCGTGCACCTCGAAAGAAAGAAATTTTCGCTCGCACTGCAC
>CAYLSS010000369.1:0-5306 GCA_964385765.1 uncultured Solibacteraceae bacterium | reverse complement strand
GGGTTAGCGGAAGGGAAATTGGTCGATCGGGTATATCCCGTCAGATAAACAAACCCTAATTCATCGACGGCTACTCCCGTCACAAAGTCATTGCCGCCTCCACCGATGTAGGTCGAAAACTCCACCACCGGGTCAATGACCAGCGGGAGATCGCGCCGATGGTCACCCAGGACGAAACCGACGCGGTCGGATTCGGCAGTTCGGTAACGGCACTCGACCGTTTGCCGGCGTCCATCGATCATCTGGTAGGCAAGCGGACGGCGCTGCCGCAAGACACCCGCCCGAGTCCGAATCGACAGGGCCCCGTCATCATCGATGGCCAACAGCTCGTGGCCTTGGTAGCGGAGAATGATCGCTGAGAGGTCGGCCCCGGGACCAACCACAATGTCAAACTCCATTTGCCGCCTCGTGCGAAGACCGGTTTCAATCAACCGCGTGGGACGGGCCGGCGCACCGTAGTACACCACATCGACCCCGGGATAAACCTCGGAATACCGAACCCGCTCGAAGTGAGGCACTCCGGTTGCCGAAGGCCCCGCTTCGCCAGACCTGAGATAGTGACTCCGCGCGCTAAGCAGACCCTCTCCCTCAATCCGCACAGGTCCGGAGGCCCCCAGGAACTCTATCCCAACCAGCGCCTCGCGCCCTTTCCCGCGCAGTGCAATCGACGCGCCACTCCGGGTGAGGAAGAGATCATAGTTCAAACCGTGCGCCAGGTAGCGAACTTCGGAGGTCGCCTGGCCATCGTTGCGCTCGAAGCTGACAGGCATCCCAAGCGCCTCTGTCACCTCGGAAAGAGGACCATGTTGTGAGGTATTCCCTGAGTTCGAGGCATCGAGCGCAAGCAGGCTCAAGCATGTCAGGGCCGTCAAAACGACGGGACCAGTGGAGTTCCGCATCTATTAGGTAACGGACAGCCGGGCGAATCACGCGAGGCCGTTCACTACCCTTATCGGATCGCTGGTCGGGCCGTCTTACGAGAAGCAGCCGAAAAAATGCAAAGCCGGACGGCTATCGACCGTCCGGCTCGACTGGCGGTACTGGCAACCGTCTACAGTATGGGACCGAGGTTGATCACCTTGGTCTCGCCATTGCTGTCATCGACGCCGTCGTTGTCGGTTGCGATGAAGACGTTGCCGTCCGTTTGGAGGCTCAAGCCCTCGACCTTCTCGATTACGAAGCCGTTGCCGGACTCCAGGTCAGGGATCAGGTCGCGAATCAGTGACTTCGTCACCACCGGGAAGTCGCCGCCCTCCGGCTGCGGTTCCAGGCCCGCGATCGAGAACGAGTAGATCCGCTTGATCCGGGCATCGGGACCACCCTGATTGTCGCGTTCCACCACGGCGAGGGTCTCATCGTCCACCGCAACGATGTCGGAGAGCCCGACCCAGCCGCCATTCGGCGAAGTCGGAGTCTCGATTGGATAGTAGAAGAAAGTCCATTCGCCCGTTGCCACTTCGTAGCGGCCGATGCGAACATGATCATCCGGATCGCCCACCCATTCACGCTGGAAGGCGACGTAGACCAATTCCTCTTCACCAATTCCGGTGGAGGTTACTCCCTCAAAGCCGAACCGGCGTTGGAAAGCGTTGGTGGCCGCGGGCAGTTCGATCGCCTGCAGGACTTCGCCAATCGGAGAAACTTCGAGAAGCAGGTCCAGCGATTCGACAGGACGGTTGGGATCGTCCACACTTCCCCTACCTTCGGAAGCGAGCCAGAATCCATAGCCGAGCGGACGCGTGGCGATGCCTTCCAAATCGAGGTTCATCATCGGATTGCCGTCCGCGTCCCGGATCACGACGTCATCGGTGATCCGAGCAGGGAAGCCGCTGACGTCCACGACGAACATCTTGGCTTCCGAGAAGAAGCTGTCCTGGACCGCGTAGAGCGTGTTTCGGTCCAGCGGATCGGCGGCGAGTCCGGACAGAGCCGCCCACGGAATCGGCGTTCCGTCGGCCCGATCCACTGAGAAGATCGTGGGATAGGCCGGCTCGGCCTCGAACTGATGTTCGTAGATCATGATGGATCCGCGAAACTTGTCGCCGCGGTCGTCTTCCTCGGTCGCCACCACCAGGAGGTTGCGCTCCGGAATGGCCACGATACCCTCGGGCTCGAGGCCGGCGGGAAGGGTTTGCACATAGGCCGGGGTGCCCGTCCGGTCCACGGTGTAGACGAGAATGACGCTTGCGCGCTCGGAACCGACGAACAGGAAGCGTTGGCTGCCAAAAACGCCGGATGCGACGCCTTCCGGTTCGCTGCCCTTGTTGCCGGAGCGCTCCTCCGGATAGTGGCCCAGGCGGGCTACCTGATGCTCCACCATGCTGCCGGAGGTGAACAGCACCGAACCGGCGGTGTTGTAAATGGTGAAGCCGCGGCTGCCGCCGTCGAGGTCGCCTTCGTCGGCGGTGGCGAGCTGGGTTCGAGAGATCCATGTGACGGCGTCGGGTTCGCGCGGCACATCCGCCAGCGACGAGTTGAAGGTGATGACGCCTTCTTCCTCGGTGTCGATTTCCGTCAAGTCGACTGTCCCGGCGGGGAAGTCGCCGACCACCGTGGCCGTGGGCAGGTCAACCAGCACGATGTGGTTGTTCTCCTGCAAAGTGACGGCGGCGATATTGGTTTCACTGATGTCGACGAACTCCGGCTCGGCATCGGTCGGGAACTTGTCCGCGATTCCGGCCAGCGATACGACTTTCGTCTTCCACAGAGCCGGGCTCCCGAACAGATCGACGACCACCAGTTCCCCCGAGGGCAGTTGCGGCAGACCGCCGACCACACCGCCGCCATCCTCGCAAGCATCGACGGCATCATCGTCGTCCTCGTCCACCGGCTGGCCGTTTTGGACGCCGCCAACACAGAGTTCCTCGTCCCGTTCGTTCTCCAGCACGACGGCCGCCCAGCGGCCATCCGGGCTGACGGCGACGGCGTCGGGCTGCCCGCCGAGATTCATCGTGCGAACAATTGCCCGTGTCGGGATGTGAACCACCATCAGATCCCCATCGGGATCGGTAAAGGTATCATCGGTGACCACCGCGACCAGCGCGTAGTCGCCGGCCACAGCCACCGACGTCGGCTCGCCAGGCAGGGGAAGCGTTCCCGCCGGCTGCGGGTCGGTCGGATCAATGATGCTCACGAAACCGAGCGCTTCGAGCTCGCTATCCGTGTAAATCAGCAGGTTTCCCTGTTCGGCGACAGCTACGATCTCGGCGACCGTTTCATTGTCAATGTCGGTGTTCATGAACACCGGGAAGGTCGCGATGCGATTGAAAACACCTTGCGCAGACGCCGGCATGGCGGCCGCCAGCATCAACGCCATCGCAGCGGCCAAACGTAGTAACCGATCCGGGCAGACACACAAATTACACACAAATTTCAAGTCTTTTTTCATGTCGATAGGACCCCTCCAGAACTTTGGCTTGGGCGTGTTCCTCCTGAGTATGCCGCTCTATGATCCGATTCCCACGAGGCAGGGGTCAAGGCCATGACACAATGCTCATGAAATATTCACTTCTCTGTAAACTCACGTAACGTTTTTGTCGCAGAGCTGCGATGCTACAGTGTTTCTTGCCCCGTCTTCCGCGGGATGAGCGCGGCTCCGCGCACGAGCATTCGTCATGAACTATCTGACCTATTCCGGCAACAACATCGTGAACGCCAGACTTCCTGAGACGGCCGAGGTTCTTTATCCACGTCCTCCGATCCATGGCTATTCGCGAGATGAAGTCCCTGACGCTGTCCAACGCGCCTTCGAACAGCCAAAGGGTATGGCGCCGCTGAAAGAACTGGTGAACGGCGGCTCGCGCGTGCTCATCGCGTTCGACGACAACTGCCAGCCCTTCCCGCTCACCATCCGGCCCGACTTCCGGCAGCTTGCTATCGAGCGTCTTCTCGAACTGCTGTACTCCTATGGCGTCGAGAAGAAGAACATCGAGCTGGTCTGCGCCGTCGCTCTCCATCGAAAGATGAAGCCGCACGAGCTTCGCCGCATGCTCGGCGACAGGATCATGGGCGAGTTCCACCCGCACCAACTCGGAAATTTCGACGCCGAGGATCCGGACCGCATGACATACCTTGGCGATACGGACGCCGGCGAGCCGGTGGAGGTCTGGAAACCCGCCGTGGAAGCCGACCTGGTCATCTACGTTGACACCATCCAGATCCCGCTGAACGGGGGCCACAAGTCAGTCGGCGTGGGCTTGAGCAGCTACAAGACCATCGCCTGTCATCATCACCCCGAGAAGACAGCCGAGACGCCCCACGTCATGCAGCCCGACGGCTCGAAGATGCACGAGAGCATCGAGCGAATCAACCGCGTGGTCGAGAACCATGCCCGCGTGATGGTGCTCGAGGCTTCGATGAACAACGACACCTATCCCTGGTATTTCCGCTATATCGGCAAGCCGGCAGAGCGATGCAACGCGATCGAGAAGATATGCCGCACCGTCACCCCAACGGCCATGGCGCTGACTCCGGAACCCATCCGCCGAGCCATCATGCGGGGAATGCGGTCGCCCTATGAACCATTCGAGATTCACGCCGGCTCAGTCGACGAAGTCCACCCGATCACGGTCGAAGCGATGCGGCGTCAGATGGCCGTTGAAGTCGACCGCCAGTACGACACGCTCGTCTTCGGCCTGCCCGACCTGAGCCCTTACGCCATCGACGCCCGCATCAACCCCGTGCTGGTGGTCAGCGATGTCCTGGGTTACGTCTTCAACTGGTTCTATGACCGCCCCTACATCAAGCCGGGAGGAACGGTGATCATTCTGAACCCGACCTATGAGATCTTCCACCCCGAGTACCACGTCCCCTACCAGCGCTTCTACGAAGAGGTGCTTGCCGAAACGGCCGATCCGTTCGAGATGAAGGAGAAGTTCCAGGAGAAGTACGCCACCGACCCGTACTTCATCGATTGCTACCGCAACCGGTACGCGCACCACGGCTTCCACCCGTTCACGGTCTGGAACTGGGCCACCTATCCGCTGAAGTATCTCTCGCAGGTGATCCTGGTGGGTCCGAAGAACGACCGCCAGGCGCAAAGGCTTGGAATCAATTGGGCGCCCAACCTCGATGATGCTTTGGCCATGTCCCGCCAGTCGTCGGGCGGCGATTCGGTGGTGGCGCTAACGCTGCCGCCTTTCCTGTATACGGTCGACCGCAGCCAGCGCTGAAGCGCAGGGAGGCAGCCTGCGGGTTCGGGGACCGGAGCGGCTGCGCCCCGCCGGCTCTTCGGACGGCGAAAAAGTGTCGAATTCTGTCGAATTCTGACGGACGCTTGGGGGTTGGACTGCGCCCGAAAATGAGAC
>CAYLSS010000368.1:0-5317 GCA_964385765.1 uncultured Solibacteraceae bacterium | reverse complement strand
CGAGCCGCAGCAGCGGAGGCTCCTACAGCCGCCCCAGCTCGAGCAGCCGGTCATCGCGGCCATCGGTGAGAGCGCCGTCGAGCCGCAGTAGCGGAGGTTCGTACAGCCGCCCCAGCTCGAGCAGCCGGTCATCGCGGCCATCGGTGAGGGCGCCGTCGAGCCGCAGCAGCGGAGGCTCCTACAGCCGCCCCAGCTCGAGCAGCCGGTCATCCCGGCCATCGGTGAGAGCGCCGTCGAGCCGCAGCAGCGGAGGTTCCATCGGCTCCAGCCGTTCTGGAGGAGGGTCCAGCCGTTCGAGCGGCGGTAGCCGGTCTCGGAGCGGGGCCGGCCGACGCCGGTGATAGCCGGAAATCTTCCCTCATTCAATGGCCTGTCCAGCGAGATGCCCTGGGACAGGCCTTCTTTTTGGGAGCTTCAAGGAAGTTGACATAATATCTGTTATCGGAATTATAAATTGCGATAGACTATCCTAAAAGAACAAATCCCATGGCAGACAATCAGCAACCGCCGGCCAACAACAGTCGCATGGACCGCGTCGAACGCGCCATTGAACACTTGCTCCAGATCCAGGCGAGCCACGACGCACGCATTGAACACTTGCTCCAGATCCAGGCGAGCCACGATACACGCATTGAACACTTGCTCCAGATCCAGGCGAGCCACGACGCACGCATTGAACACTTGCTCCAGATCCAGGCGAGCCACGATACACGCATTGATCGCCTGGTTGGTGTCCAGGAGCGCCACGAGCAGGAACTTGATGGACTCATGGAGATCGTCCAACGCCATTCGAGCGAAACCTCCGAACGCTTCCGTCAGACCGGTGAGCGACTCAATGATCTCATACGGGTCGTTGACGGCCTGATCCGCCGCCCACCCCCGGAGGCCTGACGAGCGTTTCCCCCGGTTCTAGCGGCTGACAGACGTTCCGATTCTCTCTCGAACCAACTCGATCATCCGATCGGCCCGATCGATCAGAATGACATCGAATCCCGCTTTTCTTCCGCTCTCGGCGCCCGCCTCGGAGTCTTCCACCACGAGAGGGTTCCTGACGCCCAGACGTTCGGCAGCCATCAGATAAGGTTCAGGATCCGGCTTGTGGCGAGCGACATCATCCCCACAGACTATGACGTCGAAAAAGCGATCAACGCCCGCAGCCGAAAGGATCGGCTTCACCTCGGCGCTGCCGCTGGACGACACGACCGCCTTCCGGTATCCATCGAGTTCTTCCAGAAACGTCGGTAATCCATCCGGCATCGGTGGCTGATTCAGTACACGGCGGACAAACAGTGCGTTCTTTGCCCCGTATTCCTTCCACAATCGGTCCGCCGGTACAGGAGGATCCGCCCGACCGCCCAGGAATTCGAGCATGCGATAGTCAGAGATCCCAATGCAGCGGTCCCGGTAAGTCTCCCAATCCATGGGGATTCCGAGAGGCTCGAGGATCTGTCGCCAGCAGTCGAAATGCACCGGTTCGCTGTCGATGATCACTCCATCAAAATCGAAAAGGATTCCATCGTAGTCAATCACGTTTTTTATCACAATTTTATGTCAACTGATCTGAGAATGCGCTCGAAGGTCGGCTGGAAAGTAGAATACTCGGTGCGTGGCGCTATAAACACCATATAATACAGTGTCTTAGATCTTTCTACTGTAAGCAATAGATCAACTTCCTTTTCACCTGCAAAGGGTGAGTTCGAATTGATGGTGGTGAGCAACGCCCGGCTTCCATCCACCCTAAGTCTCCGAGGCCGGTTGTTCACTGGCTCCATTGAAGGATTCCGCTGCTTCATCTGCTGGATCAGCGTCTCGGTATCACGCCGGAGATTGACGTCCCTCCCTTGTTCCGGATTCGAGATACCGGCGACCACGCCTCGCGCGATGGCGGTCCCGTTCTCGACGCGCACGAGCCCGTCGTCGGGAACAAGAGTCACCGACTCACCACCATTCGATTCCGACACATGCCAATTCTCCGGATAGGCGAACTCGAATGCCCTGCCCTGATATTCCTTCAGCTTCGACGATGCCTGAATCGGGTCACCGCGCTCCCGGCTGCCGCTGATGGGGGGAGCTTGCTGTTTCCCTGCCGCCTTCGGCGGTGGTTCCATGCGCTTGATCAGGCTCTTCATCCGCGGCAGTTTTCCGGTGTCAGCCGTATACTCCTGTCGCGGCATGTACTGGATCTCCTCCTGGATACGTTCCATGCGATTGCCGGGGTTCGGGTGTGAGGAGAAGAACTCGGCAACCGCGCCGCGCTGGCCTGATTGAGCCTCGAGCGTTTCAAAGAAGCGCGCCGCTTCAATCGGATTGTAGCCGACCCGCGCCATCATGTAAGCGCCCAGAATATCAGCGTCCTTTTCAGCTTTGCGTGAGTATCGCAGCAGGACCGAGGATGCGCCGAACCCGATTCCAAGCTGCGCCAGGGTCCCTCCAATGCCACCACCGGCGGCCGAGCTCCCCAGCAGCATACCCAGTTGGAGCAGATTCGCTTTTGAGGCCCGGTTCGTTCCATGGCGCAGCGCGACGTGAGCGATCTCATGCCCCATGACCCCGGCCAACTGCGCCTCGTTCTCAGCGGCGAGAATCAGACCTGTGTGAATGTATGTCGGCCCGCCCGGGAGGGCGAAGGCATTGATGCTCTCGTCCAGCACGACCTTGAACGTGTAGGGATACTCCCCCGCTTCCGGTGTCTGCGCCAGCCGCCGGCCGATATTCTGGATGTAGTTGTTGATCTCGCGATTGGTCGCCAGCCGGACCTCTTTTTCGATCTCCTTCATTCCCTGCTTGCCGATCTCGATATCGTCTTCTTTCGAGAACAGGTTGAATCCAGGTTCCGGTTTCCGGTCCGCCGCTGCAACCGCCGTTGCTGATATGAGTAAGCAGACGACTACGGTCACGAAGCGGCGCTCGGCTGTGCGCATGTGAAATGCCCTCCTCATTTCGTTATTGTTTTGATGCACCTGGAAGCCTGTCTGTTTCGCCCGAACGGACACACTTCGGGCAAAGGATACACAACCCCTGAGATATAATAGCGAAATGACGCCCACAGAGAAAATCTGGCACAACGGTCGATTTATCCAATGGGATGAGGCGAAGATTCACGTCCTGTCCCATGTTGTTAGCTATGGCAGCTCGGTTTTCGAAGGGATCCGCTGCTACGAAACCCCAGCCGGGCCAGCGATTTTCCGCCTCCGCGACCATGTTCGGCGAATGATCGATTCAGCCAAAATCTATCGTATGGAAGAAATCGGATTCAGTCTCGACCAACTAGCCGATGCCATGCTAGATCTCGTGCGCGTCAACCGACTTACGAGCTGCTACATTCGACCGATCATATTCCGGGGTTATGGAAAGATGGGAGTCGATGCCCGCGCCAACCCGATCGAAGTCTACATCGCGTGCTGGGAGTGGGGGCGGTACCTGGGCGAGGAGGCAATGGCCAACGGCGTGGATGTCTGCGTTTCAAGCTGGACGCGGATGGCCCCGAACACGCTCCCCGCGCTCTCAAAGGCTGCCGGCAATTACCTCAATTCACAGCTCATCCGAATGGAAGCAAACGCCAACGGCTACGAGGAAGGGATCGCGCTGGATACCTCCGGCTATGTGAGCGAAGGTTCGGGCGAGAACATCTTCGTCGTTCGTGACGGGAAAATCTACACGCCGCCCATCGGGAACTCGGTACTTCCGGGTATCACCAGGGACGCGGTGATGCGCCTGGCGGCCGAACTCCAGATTCCGGTTATCGAAGCCCTGATTCCGAGAGAAATGCTCTACATCGCCGACGAGGTTTTCTTCTCGGGTACGGCGGCTGAGATCACCCCGATCCGCTCGGTGGACAAGATTGCCATCGGTCCCGGCCGGCGCGGGCCCATTACGGAACAGCTCCAGAAAGCTTTCTTCGGAATTGTCAACGGCAGCCGCGAAGACAGCCATGGATGGATGACTCCGATTTCGACCCCGGCCACGGTCGGGAAGAACTAGTTGGAGTCGAATTGGGGCGGGTAGTCTCCCAGTCAAGCGAGGATGACTCCCGCCCCGAAACCGATCCACAGGCGCTTAGCCGGCGGCCACCTCCCCCGAGACATCCGCCTTGCCTACGCCCGTTGGGATCAGCCTCTTGTTGTATCAACACGGCCGGCGCCCGCGCCACTCGGAAGTGCTGTTCGGAAGGCGTTATCAACAGCTTTTTTCCTTAGTATAATCAAGTGGATACGTCGCATTGCTTGTTATAAAGATGTGGAAAAAACAAGGACTTTATGGAACGTTACGGGATTGACATCGCCACCCGGCAGCAGGTCGGGGTTTTCTTCTCTTCCTCCATCGCCCGAGTCGACCCGCTGATTCACGATCTGGAGGGACTTCCCTACATTGCTCCGGGATTCATTGACCTTCAAGTCAACGGCTTTGCCGGGGTCGACTACAACAATCCGGAAGTACCTCACGAGGAGATAGCGCGCTCTCTGAAGGCGCAGTTCGCCACCGGGGTGACCCGGCTCTTTCCGACCATCATTACCGGCCCCGCAGAGGCAATGGCCGGATCGCTCGCGAATCTGGCCAGAGCCCGCGCCACCCTTCCAGAAGGGACCGCGATAGAAGGATTCCACGTGGAGGGGCCGCACATTTCGCCCGAGGACGGACCGCGAGGCGCTCATCCCAAGGAATGCGTCAGGCCTCCGAACGTGGACGAGTACAGGCGCTGGCAGGAGGCCGCCGAGGGCCAAGTCAAGCTGGTCACTCTGTCACCGGAATGGCCGCGGGCGACGAAGTACATCGAAACGCTGACCGCCGAGGGAGTCGTGGTCAGCATCGGACATACGAAGGCGACCACCGAGCAACTCGACGAAGCGGTCCGGGCCGGTGCATCGATGTCCACACACCTTGGCAATGGGGCCCATTCGATGGTGCGCCGCTTCCCGAACTACATCTGGGATCAGCTTGCCGATGACCGTTTGGATGCCGGCTTCATCGTCGATGGGATCCACTCTCCGGCGGCCTACGTAAAGTCGGCGATCCGAGCCAAGGGCGCCGAGCGTTCCGTTCTGGTGACGGACGCGGTGATGCCTGCCGGCTGCCAGCCTGGACGGTATCGGTTAGGGACGGTCGACGTGGAGCTTCATCCACCAGGTGACAGGGTTACCCTCGTCGGCCAGGAGCGTCTGGCCGGATCCGCGCTGCGCATGGACCGGGGTGTGGAAAACCTGGTCAAGCTGGGCGGTGTCCCTATCGCCCAGGCGATCGCCATCGCGACGCGGAATCCCGCTCGTGCCGGCCGAATCAGCGGACGGCAGAAAGCACTGAGTCCCGGTGAGCGAGCCGA
>CAYLSS010000367.1:0-5329 GCA_964385765.1 uncultured Solibacteraceae bacterium | reverse complement strand
ACATTATCAGTGCTCTACCCCCGTACGCGATTGACGCGAGGCTAGCCCTAAAGCTGCCAGAACCGTGGAGCGAGCCGCCTGCGCGTGCCGCAGCCACGCCGCCACCTGCGGCAAACCAGAAAGCCCTTCCGGCTTCAGCAGCCCCTTCATGGCGCCACAATCGGAATGACCGCAAATCACGACATCGGTGACCTGCAACCCGACAACAGCAAATTCGACGGACGCCGCGACTCCCTCGCCTTCGCTCCCGTACGCCGGCACGAAATTGCCGGCATTTCGAATCACGAAAAGGTCTCCCGGTTCGGTCTGTGTGATCAAAGACGGATCGACTCGCGAATCCGAGCAGGTAATAAAGAGAGTCGATGGTGATTGACCCGCGGCCAGTTTCTTGAAGAGCGCTTCACGTGCCGGGTAGGCCCGAGCGCGAAAGCGCTCAACGCCCTCAATGAGTTTCCGCATAGTTTCCCCTCTCGCGGGGACAGGTACCCCCGCGTCAAATGAGGTTAAAGGCGGGTCGCTCTACCGTGGAGTTCCCGTGAGTCGTCCTCTTTGTTTCTCACGGTTCTCAGGTTACCCAGCCCTCGACATAAGGATGATACCGGAAAGCACGGAATTCATCAAATAGATAAATTGCGGCACAACTATAGTAATAATCTTGGATCTATGTGGTGTGAAAGATGGACTGTTTGGCGCCCTGGATAATGGCGCGCACGGGAGCATCGACGACCCGGCGCTCCAGCGAAATGGCGTAGAAGCGCTCGGTGACATCCAGACGCCCCACGACTTCATACCCATAGAGCGAGGTGATCTCATCCTCGACCACCGCAGGCGCGGCGAAGAGCGCTTTCGCCCGGTGGGCGAACATTTTCAAGAGCGCGTTGTCTTCGAACTCGGCCAGGATGCGAGGCTGCATATCCTTGCTGCTGAACCAGTAGTCGAGCCGGCGGCGGATGGTCGTGTTCGGCGTGGGCAGCAGCAGCGGAGCACCGTCGAGCGAATTCGGAAAGCCGATGCGGTACTCCTCGGCCAGGTCCGGCATCGCCATAATGCTGACCGGACACTCTCCTAACTCGTGGTTATGTGCTCTCAGATTGACGTCGGGGGGGATTGGCGAGTCCGATAGGACCAGGTCGAGTTCGTGGATCGACATCTTGGCGAGCAACTCGCGAGGCTTGCCCTCGTAGCAGAGTAGGTGGACCCTCTCCGGTCCGTCCACTACCGGGTGGAGGACTCTGGAAACCACCATTTTCGGCAACACGTCGGCTACCCCCACCCGTAAACGCCGGTGGTCACCCGCCGGCATGCCGTCCAGGACCTGGGTCAACTCGGTGCCGAGAGAGAAGATCTCTTCGGCATACCGGTAGGCGAGCCTTCCACTGTCGGTAAGTTCCAGCCGGCGGCCCACCTGCCGGAAGAGCTTGTGACCGATAGACTCCTCGAGAGTTCGTATCTGCGCGGATACGGTCGGCTGCGCCAACCGCAGCCGCTGGCAAGCCGCTGTCACCGTCCCTTCTTTCGCGACCGTCCAGAAGTAGTAGAGATGGTGATAGTTGAGCCACTTCATCTTTTGATGATAGTTCGAAAAAAGCAATCGGATCACACATTTCATAGCATTAGTCTCGGCCTGCCACCGATCGGCGACCTTCCTTCCTGGATACGGTCCAGCTGCGGACGCTGCGGTTCGCTGTGGTATATCTTGAGGACCAATTATGGGGTACGGAGGCCGATGGACTCGCAGGGAATTGTTGAGTGCGGGCGTTGCACTGGGTGCGTGCAGCCGTTCCGGCCCACGGGAGCGGCGGCCCAACATCCTGTTTGCACTTGCCGATGACCAGTCTTACCCGCACGCGAGCGGGCTGGGCGATCCGGTGGCGCAGACGCCCGTGTTTGATCGAGTGGCCGGCGAGGGCGTCCTGTTCACTCACTCATTCGCCTGCTGCCCGTCCTGCACGCCGTCTCGCAGTTCGGTGCTCACCGGCCGGCAAATGTGGGAGGTCGAGCAGGCGGGCGTGCTTTACGGGACTTTGCCCGCCCGCTTTCCGATAGTGACCCATATCCTGGCCGACGCCGGCTACCACGCCGGCTTCACCGGCAAGCCCTGGGGGCCGGGCAATTGGCGGGCGGGAGGACTCACCCGTCATCCGAACGGCGCCGAGTACAACCGGCGGCGGTTCAGCGAGCCTGTTGCCGGCGGCATCGATCTCCGCGACTACGCGGCCAACTTCGACGATTTTCTGGCCGACCGCCCGGATGAGAGTCCGTTCTTTTTCTGGTTTGGCTGCACCGAGCCCCATCGCGTCTACCGGCCAGGCATCGGACTCTCGAGCGGTAAGCGCCTCGAGGATGTCAAAGTACCGTCGTTTTGGCCCGACACCGAGGAGATCCGCAGCGACATTCTCGACTACTACTACGAGGTGGAATGGTTCGATCGCCAACTCGGCCGGATGTTGGAGCGACTCGAGGAGAGGGGTGAACTGGAAAACACGCTCGTCGTTGTCACCAGCGACAACGGCATGCCATTTCCAAGGGCGAAGGTAAATCTGTACGATTGGGGGGTGCGGATGCCGCTGGCTATCCGCTGGGGAGACCGTGTCGCCGGCGGGAGCATCTCGGGCGAACTGGTGAGCCATGTGGACTTCGCACCCACGTTTCTTCAGGCGGCCGGAATCGAGCCGCCGGCCTCGTTCGCGGGCCAGTCACTGCTGCCGCTGCTCCAGGGCGACAAAGGAAGGCGATCCCACATCCTGACCGGACTGGAGCGTCACACATGGTGCCGTCCCGGCGGCGCCACCTATCCGATCCGCGCCATCCGCAGCCGCGAGCATCTCTATATCCGCAACTTCGAAGCGGATCGCTGGCCCACTGGCGGACCCGAGTTCGTCTCATCGAATAAGACCTTCCACGGCGATGTCGATGCCTGCCCGACGAAGTCCTTCCTGATCGAGAACCGCGAGCGCTACCCGCGCGAGTACGATCTCTGCTTCGGCAAGCGTCCTGCCGAAGAGCTGTACGACACCGGCGCTGATCCCGGCCAGGTCCGCAACCTTGCCACGGATGCCGACCACGCCGAGCTCAAAGGCCGGCTGCGCCGTGTTCTCGAAGAAGACCTGCGCCGGTCGGGCGATCCCCGGATCGAGGGCCGCGATCCCTGGCAGGATTACATCTACCACCAGACCATCGGCTTCGGCGCGACCTTCAACCGGAGTCTTTCAGAAGAGGAACGGCGGCGGGCGCGGGAACGCTCCGCTCACAAGCCGGAGTAAGCAGCGCCGCCTCGCTATCCGGTGCGCCTGCAGCGATTCCGAAGCCGTCCATCCGGGCGTGCTCAGGGCCGCGACCGCCCGGCCGTTCGAATCCGCTCGAGCGCCTCGGCCATCTCCTTCACTTTGTCCGGATGCTCGGCGGCAAGATTCCGCCGCTCTCCGATATCGACGGCGAGGTGATAGAGCTGCGGTTCGGGGTGGTTGCCGAGTTCGGTGTCCGTATTCCTGTTGATTTTCGGACCATCGTTCGGCTCAATGTATTTCCATTGCCATTGCCGTAACGACAATGCCCGGGCTTGTTCGACCAGCTCCACGCGGCCCTGTTCTGACTGACCGAGCAGCGCCTCCAGCGTGTCGAGGCTGTCCGGAGCGGCTTCGCGGGGGAGTTTGTATCCGGTGAGAGCGGCAAACGATGCCAGAAAGTCGACCTGACTCACCAGGGCGTCCGAGACGCCGGGCTTCACCCGTGCCGGCCACTGAACGATCATCGGCACGCGGGTACCGCCCTCGAAGTTGCTGTATTTTCCGCCGCGCAGCGGGCCAGCCGCTTGATGATCGCCGAGCTTCTCGACGGCATCGTCCTGATAGCCGTCATCGATGACCGGACCGTTATCGCTCGAGAAGACCACCAGCGTGTCATCCACCAGGCCGTGGCGCTCGAGCGCCGAGAGGATCTCGCCGGCCGCCCAGTCCATTTGCGCGATCGCATCGCCGCGGGGTCCCATGCTGCTTGCGCCCACAAAGCGTCCGGCTGGAACCCGCGGGACGTGTATGTCATGCGTCGAGTAGAAAAGGAAGAAGGGCCGATCACCGTATTGGGCCACGTGGGCGCCGATCCAGTCGGTGGCCGTCCTGGTGATGCGATCAGCCATGTTCTCGTCGACCCAGCGTGCCGCGCGGCCGCCGCTCATGTAGCCGATCCGACTGATGCCGTTGATGATGGTGCGGTCGTGCCCATGGCTCGGCAGCATCTTGAGGTATTCAGGATGCTCGTAGCCGGTCGGCTCGGCGCCCACCGGCTCGCGGAAGCTCACCTGAATCGGATCCTTGGGATGAAGCCGGACCACGCGGTGGTTCTCCAGGTACACACACGGGACACGATCTCCGGTGGCAGGTACGAGGAACGAGTAGTCAAAACCGATTTCGAGCGGTCCGGGCTTGACGTCGTTGTTCCAGTCCACGTTGCCGTCACCCAGTCCGAGATGCCATTTGCCGACCACCGCGGTGCGGTATCCGCGCTCCCGGAGCATCGACGCGAGCGTCACTCGTCCGGGCCGGATGAGCGCCGGCGCATCACCGGGCAGTATGCGGGCGCGTTCCTGGCGGAAGGCGTATTCACCGGTCAGCATCGAGTAGCGCGAAGGCGTGCAGGTGGCCGAAGAGCAATGGGCGTCGGTGAAGCGGAGCCCTTTCGAGGCCATCCGGTCCACGTTCGGTGTTCGCACACGCGTTGCCCCGTAGCAGCTCAGGTCGCCGTAGCCGATGTCATCGGTATAGATAAGAACGATGTTGGGAGTGTCCGCGGCAATGAGCCCGAGACAACAAAGCAAAGCCGAGAAGGATAAAGGGAAGATCCGCATTTCGCCCAAAGTATATCGCGACTGGTTCTGTGGGCCGTGGTGGGTATCATTCTTTGGGAGCCCTGGCGAAACCCCCGACCGTTTCGCGACTCGTCCTCTGGACCACGGTGATGATCCTCATGATCATTCAGGGCTTCTGATTCTGGCCGGCTTTCTTGCGGTGAACCGGCTGATCGGACCGGGCCGCGTTAAGTTCACCGTGGCGGCGGCAGCGGCCGGAGTTAAGTTTCGTCCCCAAAGGGGGGGTAAGCAATACGGCACTCCCGCAGGGGTGGCTACAGTAGCGTGGAGTTGCGGAAATTGTCGCAAGGTGGAAAACTGCGTCTAGCGCCGGCACGCTGGAGCGGGAAGGGCGGTAGGAGATGGCTGAGACTGACGGCTTAATGCCGACCGGGATTCAAGGGCTGGACGAGATTCTGAGGGGCGGGCTTATCCGACACCGCCTGCACCTCGTGACGGGCGCCGCGGGCACCGGGAAAACCACTC
>CAYLSS010000366.1:0-5329 GCA_964385765.1 uncultured Solibacteraceae bacterium | reverse complement strand
CAGGGCGCCTGGTGGGGCGAAGGCGACGAGATGATCTTCATTGACGACCGCGAGAAGCCCAAGATCATCGGCACCGGCTCGGAGGACTACTATCTTGGCGCCTGGTGCTATGGAAACTGTGGCATCTCGCCGTTCGGCACCTCGCTGCCCACGTTCGGTTACCAGCGGTACGGGAATCCGAAGAATGGGGGGGACGACCGCGGCGCCCAATGGATGGTGTACCGTTTCCACACCGAGTCCGCCATTCCATTCAACGAGTACTTCAAGATGACCATCGAGCACGGGCACGGCAACCATCGTTCGGACAACTTCTATACGGTCGCCTATTGGTACCAGCAGGGCGAGCACAAGCTGCGCAAGCCGCTGCCATCGGTCGAGGAACGGGTTCCACGAATGGTGAACGTGGATGGTCCGACGATGGGGAAGCCTTAGTGGGGTGGGATGGATGCATCGGGCGCCGGGGAGTGGATTACTCTTGCGCAACCTGACACCTTTTCGCCCGCCACCTTTGGCTGCAAGCGATATAGTATCCGTATGCCGGGTCTGAATCGCCGAGACCTACTTCGAGCCAGCGCCATCACCGCGGCATCTTACTCCCGCATCCTCGGAGCCAATGACCGCGTCCGCTACGGGGTGATTGGCTGCGGCGGACGGGGCGGACATATGAATCGTCACTTTCTCGGCGCGGGTGGGACGGAATGCGTGGCGCTGTGCGACATCTATGCAGCGCGCATTGACAAGCTGAAGGCCGATGCGCCCGAGGCGCGGTCATTCGCCGATCACCGCCGGATGCTCGATGACGTCCAGAATCTCGACGCTGTGCTCATCGCCACGTCGGACCATTGGCACGCGGGCACAACCATCGACGCACTCAACGCGGGCAAGGATGTTTATGTCGAGAAGCCGCTGACCCGGACCATCGAGGAGGGCCCTCCGATCGTCCGGGCGGCCCGCGTCAACAACCGCATCTGCCAGGTCGGCATGCAGCAGCGCTCAGGCGCGCACTACTGGCGAGCCAAGGAAGAATACATCGATTCCGGCAAGCTGGGTCGAATCACCTTCATCAAGACGGTGTGGCATTCCGGAGCCGGATCGTCAGGGCGGAGAAGCCCGGACGAGGACATACCGCAGCCAACGAACCTGGACTGGGCGCGCTATCTCGGCCCGGTGAAGTGGCGTGAATGGGATCCGCCGCAGTACTTCCACTTCCGCCGTTACCTCGATTTCGGTGGCGGCAAGATCACCGACTTCTTTGCTCACTGGGGCGACGCCGTCCACATGATGATGGAACGGGATGACCCCGTTTCCTGTACAGCTATCGGTGGTGTCTTCGTCCATCAGGACGGCCGGGACGCGCCCGATACAATCCACTGCCTGTGGCAGTACCGGAGCGGGTATACGGTCACGTTCGAATCCGGGACGGGCGCCCGGCTGGAGCCATACGGCATCCACTTCTGCGGAACGGGCGGGCGGCTGTTCATCGATCGTCAGAAGTACATTTTCCACCCCGCCGAAAAGGAAGCGCCGCCGGTCGAGTATGTCACGCCGGACAACATCACGCGCGACCACGTGGTCAACTTTCTCGATTGCATGAGAACGCGGAAACGTCCCAACGGCGATGTCTATTTCGGACATCGCGGGGCCATGGCGGCTCATCTGGCGGTGATCTCGTACAAGCGGAAAGGTCAGGTCCATTTCAACCCGGATCGTGAGGAGATCCTGCCGCTGTAGCCGGCATGTCCCCGCCCGCCGTCCGATTGCTGCGCCTTTCACGAACAGGCGCACGTACCATTTGGTTTCTCTGGCTCTGCGTTGCCGTAACGTTATCAATCCCGCCCCTGTGGCGGCACTTCGATTACGCACGAGCGGGCCATCCGTCGATCTTCTGGCTGTTCGCCGGGTTCGTCTTCGCGGTTCCGTTCGTGGTCACGCCATTGTACCAGCGGGTTCGGACCCCGAGCGTCCGGCGGCTTGAGCCGTGTCTGCTCCTCTTTGTGCTTGTTGTGGCGCCGCTTGCCTACGAACCGCTGGCAACGCTGACGGTGGGATGGCTGTTCCTGGCGGCGTACGTTGCCGGCGGAACTCTGATGGCCCGGATCCGGCCGTCGTCGCTGTCGCCACTTGCCCAATGCAGCTACTCATTCGCCACCGGCTTCGGGATTCTGGCCTTGCCGCTGGCGCTCCTGGGTCATTTCCAGGTTTACCGACCGTGGGCTCTGATTGCCCTGCTGGCGGCGCTCACCGCGCTAGGTTGGCGACAGATTCCGGAGTTGCTCAAGATGCCGCTGAAACTCATGGAGCGGTGGAGCGCCGGAGCGGATACCGGCCGGCTGGCCGCCGCACTGATAATCGTCCTGGCCCTGGTGCTCGCGGCATCGGGACTGGCGGTCGCACTTGCTCCCTCGATTACTTTCGATCCGCTGCGATTTCACTTGCCCCTGGCGCGGCACTATGCCGAGACCGGCGGGCTGGACGTCCTGACATCGGATGGATATGGCTATAACCCGCAAAATTTCGAGCTTCTGCTGGCGCTCGGCTGGGTCCTGGGCGGACAGCCGGCCGCGCAATTGATCACGCCGGCATTCAGCATCCTCTTCCTTCTGGCGCTATTCGCCGCCGGGCGCCGCATGGGATTGAGCCGCGTGGCGGCGGGCCTCGGCGCGGTTCTCGCCATGGCCGTGCCCTATGTGCACTGGACCGGCGTCAATGTGAAGCACGACCTGATTGTTGGTTTCTTCCACTTGGCCGGCCTGCTAGCCTACTTCGAATGGCGGCGGACCGGTGCCACGGGCTGGATCTACCTGGGTGCGTTCTTCGCGGCGACCAGCTTCGGCTTCAAGCATCCCGCGGCATTCGGCATCCTCGGCCTGGCGGTGCTGTATATCCACGCCGCCTGGCGGCATCCGCGCCGCTGGCGTGCTTTCGCGGTGTGCGCCCTGATCTTTTTCGCCGCGGGCACGATGTGGCAGATGCGATCGGCACTGCTGACTGGGGACCCGTTCTATTACTACGACCTGGACCAGCCGCTGCCGGGTGACCACGAGGCGCAGGTCGGCAGCATCGGCCACCGTATCCGGACCATTGTCACGTGGCCGTGGCGGATCCATTTCGACGGCCAGCTCTTCTTCAGATCCGATACCGACAACCCGGCCGGCATCGTGCTCCTCGTCTTTGCGCCTGCCTGGTTCCTGGTGCGCGGAAGGCTGTCGAGTGAAGCGCGAGCGGCGGTGGTATTCGCGGCGGTGTCGCTCTTGCTCTGGTGCGCCTATGTACCACTGCTGCGATTCGTAATCGCGCCGCTGTCGATTCTTGTGATGCTGACGGTGGGCCGGGTCCGCGAATGGTACGAGGGGGGCGGATCCGCCACTCGTTTCACCTTGCGGTTTGCCGCCGGCTGGAGCGTCGCTTTCTCTCTCTGCGTGATGTTGATACTCGAAGTCAACTCGCCGCAAATCAAATACTACACCGGACGGATCGACCGGCAAGGCTACCTGCGGGAAGCCCTGCAAACCTACCGCTCGCTCGAATTCCTATCCCGGCATGCCGATCCGTCCGACCGGATCCTTGGTATCCGGAATTGTTCGATGGCCTACGCTCCCAACCCGAGCAACTTCTTTTGCCGTTACTTCGACCTGAATGCGCGGGATCAGATCGAGGAGGTCGAGGCGGCTTTTCGAAAGCCATTTTTCGAGTGGATTGTCTTTCCCTCGACGCCCCGCTGGGAAGAAACAGTGGATCGCCTTTCCAGACCGCATGGCCTCAAACGCGTCTTCACCGGCGAACATTATGCAGTCAGCCGGCTGACGCGGCCCGAATGATTGAGGAAACCTGCTACATCTGCCAGTTCTCGATCAGCATCACATCGGAATCCAGCGCTACCTGGCCGCTCAGGATCCGGCGGCGATCGGGCGAGACGGTCAAGCCCTTGCCGCCCCGGGTCGGCGAGTGCTGGAGTGGTGCCACCTCCCTGGTTTCGCCGGTCGAAAAACGATAGAAGTACACCGCCCATTCGCTCGATTCATCCTTACCCGATTCGCGACGGTTGATGAAATAGATGCCGTCGTCGACGAGTTCCCAGGTTCCCCAACCGGCTTTCAATCCCTCGATCACCGGCTCCTCTTCACCACCGTCCACCGGCACACGCCAGATCGCATTCTCGAAGGTCCGCTCCTTGGTGTAGTAGACGTACTTGCCGTCGCTCGATTCGACTGCATAGAACCCGCCGTCGGTGGTGACCTGGACTGCAATCGCTTCCGCTTCACCCTCAGCCGGTACTTTCCAAACCTGCTGGCGGCCGGAACGAATGGATGAGAAGTAGATCCACTTCCCGTCAGCGGACCATCCGGGAACAACGTCTTCGGCCTGGTCCATGGTAATCCGTCTTGGCGGCCCGCCCGACGCGGCGACGGCGTAAATATCGGCATTGCCGTCGACGATGGAATCGAAGGCGATCCGCGATCCGTCCGGAGACCAGCGAGGGCTTCCCGCGACGCCCATCGAAGTGAGCTGAAGCAGGTTGGTTCCATCGGCGTTGGCAGCCCAGATCTCGACCTCTCCGGTACGGCTGGAGGAGAAAGCGATGCGCGTTCCATCGGGCGAGTACTGCGGATTGCCGTCGAATCGCGTCGAGGAGATGAAACGGGAAGGCCGAGCGGAGTCCCGATCGAGGTCGTTGCGCACAATGTCATAGGACGACAAACGTTTGGAGAAGGCCAATCGCTTGCCTGCCGGGGACCTCGCCGGTTGGCTGGCATTTTCACCCAGCGGCACCGGTTCCGGCTGGCCTCCGGCAATCTTGATCTTCCACATCGTGCGCCGGCCCTCATCCGACATCCGGGCGAACATCAGAGTGCGACCGTCACGGCTCCAGGCTAGTCCCTCCGGCTGGCCGCCGAGGAAGGTGATCCTGCGCAGGTCGCTGCCGTCGAAAGCGGAGGCCAGGTATGTGTCACCGAGACCGCCGCCCTTCATGACGTCAAACGCAATGGAGGAGCCGTCGGGAGAGAATACTGGCGATCGGATTTCGAAGGAACCCGCCGGAGCGGTTACCAGCGGCCGTTTGGCGCCGGCCTCGGCATCGATCAAGACTACCTGTGGCGGGACCTCGGCAAACGAGCGGTCCGCGGCGGCCAGGTATCGCCCGTCAGAGGACCAAGAGAGCCGGGACCGGACGGTGGCGGAGACGGTTGTGAGCAGGCGCTCGGACCCACCGATGGGCGTGGTAAGGACGACTTCGGATATCCCTTCCGGCCGCTCGCGGAGGAAAGCGATCCGGCGGCCGTCCGGCGACCAGGCGGGGCTCGATTCCCATGCGGGATCATCGGTGAGT
>CAYLSS010000365.1:0-5329 GCA_964385765.1 uncultured Solibacteraceae bacterium | reverse complement strand
TCGTCTCTCTGCTGCGGACGTCGGCCCGCGCTCCGTTCAGCGGGGTCACTGTGGTCCCGATCGGGCGGAACAACTCCTGGATCATCGGTGTCTCCCGCAGCCGCGAGAAGACGTATTGCACTCCCACCGGCGGCAGCAGATACCGGCTGCCAAGCTGGTTCGCCAGCAGATCAATCGACTGTGTCGTGGTCGCCACCGGACCGCTCGCCCCATGCACGCCGTCAATCGTTCCGTTCGCGTCAAAGGTGACCATCAGATTTCCGACGTAGCGATACTGCTGATCGCTGTTCACCACGGCGACACCGATGTTCTCCGCGCTTGAGCGGATCGTCGGGTAGTTGGCCTGCGGCGTGTCGCCGGGCCGCAGAAGATTGAAGGGACCCTGTACGTTGGTATTGGCCATAAAGCCGGTGCTGCCGGCTGCAACAACGATGTCGATCCCACGCAGCCGGTTGGCCGACAGCGGATCGCCGGTGAAGTCCTGGGCGTGGTCCACGAGGATGATCTTGTTGATGCCAAGAGCCTCGATGCGGTCCACCTCCTCCAGCACCTGGTCAACTGCGGACAGCAGCGGCTGGTTCTGCTCATCGCGCCCGCCCACGAAGTCCAGCCCCGGAAGGGTGTTGACAGGGTCCCTGATTACGTTGAAGAAATCAGCCGGTGCGCGACCAATGATGCCGATGCACTGGTCCCGGACCTTGATGATCGCGCTCCTGACCACCTTGCCGGCGGGCCCGCGGCGGAAGCGGAAACCGCCGAACATTCCCGGTCCGTGGAACGGGCTCCCAAACATCCCTGGCATCTCCGGCCAGATCAGGTCACGATCCCTGCCAACCTGGATCCACGGCACGCCCAGGCCCACGGAAACGTCACTGAAGTCCAGATTGACGGCAATGAACGGATAGTCGGCGGCGTTGAGCATGTAAGCGAAGTCATTGATGCCGTTGTCGAACTCATGATTGCCCATCCCGTTCGCCGCCAGATTCATCGCATTGTAGGCAGCTATATCTCCCAGGCCAGGCGCCCCGAGTTCCGGAACCTGGGCCGCCGCCTGGTAAAACGGACCGGGCAGCGTGTGATCGCCGGCGGTCATGTGAATCGACGCATACCCCTCACGACGGCCATACTCCCGCAACCCCTCGACCAGCGTTGCATAGTTCAGAAGTTTCGGTTCCAGGGTGTTGGGATCCTGAAAAGACGATTCATTATCGGAACTGTGCAATACCTGCAGCCGGAGTGGGGCAGGCGGACCGCCGCACTCGATCATGACGTCCCCGACCGATAGTGGCTGCGACAAAGCGCCGGGAACCAGCAAGATCGCTGCAAACAGCAGAGCCAGAACTCCATTGATGTTTGCGTACTTTAGAATTGTGAACATGGAATGCTTCCTCTCCTCGTAAGGCGTGTCTCCGCACTCTAGCGCCATCGTGTGACAGTGCAGTTTGCTCGACGTGAATTTCAGGTTGCAGATCGACATCCGCGCAGCTACAGCTCTATCCCCTTGCTCCACCACGCTCCCTCCGATAAGCTGCAACTATGAAATCCCGTCGTTCTAGCTTCGGCGCCATTCTGCTCCTGCTCCTCTTCTGCCAGCCGGGCGCCCCCGCTTCGCCCAATATCGTCCTGATCATGGCCGATGATCTCGGCTACTCAGACCTCAGTTGCTATGGGAGCCAGGAGAACCAAACTCCCGCCCTGGACAAACTGGCGGCGGAAGGCTTGCGGTTCACGGATTTCTACGCCGCCAGCGCGGTCTGCTCGCCATCCCGCGCCGCCTTCATGACCGGCCGCTTCTCGGTTCGGGCCGGCGTCTATAGCTGGATTCACACCTCGCACAATATGCACCTGCGCCGCCAAGAAATTACGATCGCCGAATTACTGAAGGGAGCCGGTTACGATACGGCTCATGTCGGCAAGTGGCATCTCGGCTATGACCTGGAAGAAGGCTCGGGCGACGGACCGGACCCGGGCGACCACGGCTTCAACTACTGGCTTGCCACCGGAAACAATGCCCGCCCCTCGCACCACAACCCCGACAACTTCGTTCGCAATGGCGAGGCCCTGGGGACGATCGAAGGGTACTCCTGCCAGATCGTCGTCGACGAGGCGATCCGGTGGCTCGAAGAATACCGGGACGAATCCAGCCCTTTCTACCTCAACGTCTGGTTCCATGAGCCTCATATGCGGGTGGCGGCGCCCGAAAAGTATCGCCGCCGCCACCTTGATACCGAGCGCCCGGATTACTACGGATCCATTGAAAATATGGATGAGGCCGTGGGACGGTTGATGGTGAAGCTCAACGCCATGGGAGTGGACGACGACACCTTCGTCGTTTTCACCTCGGACAACGGGAGCTATATGGCCGGCAGCAATGGTCCTTTCACCGGGCGAAAAACACAACTCTGGGAGGGCGGGATCCGTGAACCCGGCATCATGCGCTGGCCCGGGAAGATTGAAGCCGGCAGCGTGACCGGCGTCCCCGCGGGCCTCGTCGACCTGCTGCCAACTGTCTGCGATATAACCGGCGTTCGCCTTCCCGGCGACCGGACTATCGACGGTACGAGCCTCCTTCCCCTCTTCGACGGACGTAAGCTCAACCGGACGACTCCTCTCTACTGGTTCTACAGCCCCTCCCGGCCCGTCTGCGCCATCCGCGACGGCGACTACTCCCTCATCGCCGATCCCGAAATCGAGCTGTCCCGAGACAATATGTTTCTCGAGGAGTACATCGGACCAATCAAAAAGACGGAGCTCGTTAACCTTCGCCTCTACAATCTTCGGGAAGATCCCAGACAGAGCGTCAATCTTGCGGAGAAGCAGCCACATATCTTCCAGCGGATGAAGCAGCAAATGCTCACCCTCCACGCAGATGTCATCAAAGAAGCTTACGACTGGCGCCAGCGGCTCAAGCAGGCCACGGCCGCGCTGATGACCGAGCCGCCCGAGCCGGAATCCGATGCCAACCCGCCGTTCCAGCCCTACGGCTACTACCGGCCGGCCGAGCCGGCCACGCCGCAGAAGACGGCGCTGGAGCAATAGCGCGAGCGTCGCGAGTACGAATCGCTGTTCGCGTCGAACGTCGCACTCACTTACCGCGAAGACGAGCAGCCGGCCAGCGACGCAGCAGCCCCCAACCCGCAAAGCCAACAAGCCGCCGCTCCCTGATCGAAACCGTCCTCACCAACCGCCTCAACGCCACCTTCACCGGCCCCGTCAACAGCTCCCCGGCCTGCCGCGCCACGCGCTCAGCTACACGCCGTGGCGCTACTCCAGCTCGACCGACGTCTACGGCACGAGCGGCGGCTGGACCCAGGCCGTCAACACCGGCGGAGGCGTCATCCCCGGATACCGCCGCGCCACCGAACCGCTGCGCACCTTCGGCGCCGCCCTCGCGAACATCCCCGCCAACCAGGTCGAGCGCGTCAAGACCGACTACGCCACGGTCGAGTTGACCGACGCGGCGAACCTGCATGGCATCGAAGTGCTCGGCCTACAGCGAGCCAAGGCCAAGGCGAACGAGCGAGCGATCATGGAGCTGGAAGTCGCGACGCTTTCCACCGCCGACGAGATGAACACGCACATCGCCGTGCTTAACAAGATCAACGCCGCCGGGATGATGGCGGTCCGGGCGAGCCAGGATACGAACCAACTGCTGGCGGCCGTGCTGGAGCATCAGATCGCGGAGTCGAAGAAGCGGCGCGACGCAGAGGCGGCGGAGATTGCGGATCATGTGGCGTACCGATCTCGAGGAGCGGCAGTGGCCGCTTCTGGCATTCGTGGAACCACCGCTGTGCTAGGCTCGTTCCGGCTGCCCTGACCAGAGCGCCTTCCGATTTCTCGCAAAGCCTTCTAAACAAAGGACTCTATCCGACGTCTTCATCGCTTCTATAGTCTTCCGTTGGGCGTCCTCCGCTGACCTCTGAGTGATGCAGGTCGTCCTGCACACGATCTCGCAGCCATCGATAGACGGCGTCGAGCAACGCCGATTTGGCGTCCCCCGTACCCGAATCTTGCCACGCGTCCGCCGGTCCGACGACCGCAATCGCCCGAGCCGGCGTGAGGCCGAGCACGCGGCTTTCTACGAGATCGGAGAGCAAAAACAGCGCCGGGTCTCCAGCGAGACCATACTGCTCCAAGAGACGGCGAAACGACTGCAACTCAGCAATCGGCTCGGCGACCGAGCAGCCTTGGGACTGCGACGCTCCGTTTCGTCGTGTGACCAAAGCCTGGGGGCCCACTGAAGCGAAGGTCGCGTCCACATCGATGCAGCGCTTCACCAACCATCGCGCCGCAAGCCGAGCTTCCGCTCCTTCCGCGCCGGTATCTATCCAGGTCACGCGACGGCCTCCAAGCTAGCGCTCCTCGAAACGGAAGTCGTCGAAGTAGGTCACGCTGTCGGCCTTGGTCCACAGACCGACGCGACCCGGCTGCGGAAACGAGCCGTCCTCAACCTCGAACAGTACCTCGCCGTTGAACCGAACGGTAAAGGTCGATCCGACGAACGTCACGCCCAGACGGCTCCAGGTCCCCGAGGGCACGGTGTGCTTGACCCCATAGGTTCCGGCAGGCCGGCCCTTGGGGGCGAGGGACGACCGCTTCCCGTTCTGGACCTTGTAGAGGACGACATTGTTCTCCAGAGCGTTCGCGCGAACGATGTAATAGTTGCTTTCGTCCTGGTAGCGCCAGACGATGCCAGCGGCCCGATCCCGCTCTCCCTCGAGGGGCCTGAAGCGCACTTCGACCTCGCCATCCCGCGGACGCCTGCTCTCGTAGACGGCCAGCGGAAAGCGCCCGGAGGTGGGGTCCGAGGAGGTCTGCGCCAGGACGAAGGGAGGACTTGGGGCGGACGGGTCGCTCAGAATCTCCCATTTGGGCGGCCTTCCACGGTTGGTCATCGTGACTTGCCAGCCGTCGGGCGGCTCACCGGAATCGGCCGGGCCGAATGGGATCGTTTCGGCGCCCAACAACGTCGTCCCGACCAGTAGCAACATCCCTGTCCAACGCATACGACGCTCCTTGTTCTCTTCGGTCCGTGTTAGCGCGGCGGGACGCCCTGCGCGTCCAGAGCCGACTTCACCGCTCGAGCCAGATCAGCGGCCCTCCCCTTACCCCAATAGTGCAAGAAGTAGTAGGTCGGCTCCTCGTGCGTCATGTGGTTATGGATCGCCACGATGTTGATCCCGGCCCCGCGAAGAGTCTTGAGCACGACTTGCATCTCGGAGGCCAGCATCGCGAAGTCTCCGTCCACAAAGGCGTTGTCGTCGGAGCCGGCGAAGGCGGCCCAGGTGTTGACGCCCATCTGATTACCCACTTCGCGACCGCCGGCTCT
>CAYLSS010000364.1:0-5337 GCA_964385765.1 uncultured Solibacteraceae bacterium | reverse complement strand
AACGTGACCACGTTCGCCACGAATTCGCGCATTGCTCTTCACGGCGTTTGTTTCCGGTGCCATGCGCAGGGAGCCACCCTCTCCGAATGTAGTTACTGCCACAAACGTCACGAAGAAGGTGAAGGATACAGCGGGGTCGAGAACTCGGCCAGGTTGAGTGCCGAGGAATCCAAGCGGATGCTCCAGACCTTGACGGAGGCCAGGGCGAACGCAAAACTCAGGATCGTCGGCGAGGTGCTGCCCTTCGAAAGAGAAACGCCTCCTCCGCCGGAAGAACATATTTTCCTGGCTTCGCAGCAGGAGGGTGTTTCATTGGTCTACTTCCCGCATACGGCGCATTCAGAGCAGTACAACATTGCCTGTGCGTCGTGCCATCACATGCAGCGCTGCAGCCACTGTCACTACAAGACGAATAGCGCCATCCAGGTTGTCAGCGCAAGAGCCGCCCTGATGGACCACTGCATCAGTTGTCACCAGGACGAAGGGCTTGTCACTAACTGTGAGAGTTGCCACCAGGACCCGCACCCGATGCGACGGTAGTGCACGGGAGCCGTCCAGGAGTGCCGATGCGTTCTTCACCAGGCGTGGTGCCAGCGGTGAAGCGAAGGCGCTCTCGGCCTGTATCGATGAGGCGCGCAGGATGTACCAGAGAATTGCCGAGTACATCGAATAGCCGGCAATGACGGACAACGCTAACTGCCAACGCTAAGCCGCGAGCGGTCGAAGGTGCTCCGGGATCTCGACGCTGGCGCCGT
Organism: uncultured Solibacteraceae bacterium; assembly: GCA_964385765.1. Taxonomy (GTDB): domain Bacteria; phylum Acidobacteriota; class Terriglobia; order Bryobacterales; family Bryobacteraceae; genus CAWELS01. Next base: position 4,582 of record CAYLSS010000364.1, on the reverse strand, counting down.
GACGCAGCAGTACTTCACAAGTCAACGCGGCCACTTCGGCGGCCATGTTTGTGCAGTATCCATGACGTCGGGGGCCATGGAAGTCGCCGAGTGGGCGAATCAGGTCATTGCAGACAATCGTCAGCTTTCCGTCGGGTGTGCGCCCGCCCTCGCCCAAATCGAAACGCTCCATCCAGAGGCTGCGATAGAGAGCAGCGGCCGAACGGAGGGTGTCGGTGATCTTTCCGGTCGGATCGGGGTCGCCGAGGATCTCACCCAGAATCAACTCTCCCGCCTTGATGGCGCCGCATTCGCCCTCGCCCGTGATGCCACCCTTACGCAGCGACTGGTAGGCGGGCGTAGGTCGTCCCAGTGTTTCGGCGATGGCGATCCCGCAACTGCGGTGGGGCGCCTGTTTGCCTTCATAGAGTATGTAGGCGATTCTGCGGATACGCTCGACAAGTTGCTGCTCCGCTTTTGTGAGGGGCCGCAAAGCTTCTTCCCGGGACATCAATTCACTGATCCTCGCATGGCTTCCAGGCAGCCGGCAACCCGGTGCGCGGCCGCCGCGAGCTGCCGGGTCTCGGTATGATACCAGCGTGACGCCGCCGGGGAGGTTGAAATCGCTGGCGGAACCGAATCTGAGCCCAGAGGGAAACCGAAGCTGATGCCATATAGAGGAAGTCTCAAACTTGACCGCCGCGGCCTGCTCAAGGGGGCGCTTGCCGGCGGCTTTGCGGCCCGGCAGACGGCGGACGCCGCACCAGCAGAAGCCGATATCGGCACGCTGTATCCACTCATCGACGATCTCGCCGCCGGCCGTGGCTATCCGCTTTCCTATCTCGAGCGCGCTGATCCAAGTGCCGACTCCTATCGTCGGGGAGCCCGCGCGAAAGTCTTCGAGCTGTTTCACTATGAGCCGGCGACGGTCGACCCGGGGGCGAAGGTGGTGGAGCGCTGGGAAGAGGATGACTACGTGCAGGAACGCGTCGAGTTCAACACGGCTCCGGGTTTGCGGATCCCGGCCTACGTGCTTGTGCCGAAGGGATTCTCCGGACCGCGTCCGGGCATCGTCGATCTGCATTCTCACGGCGGCATGTTCGTTTTCGGCAAGGAGAAGGTGATGCCGATGCCCGGCGGTGACCATCCGGCAATCACCGAATACCGGGAACGCAACTACGGCGGCCGTTCGACGTCGCTGGCGCTTTGCCGCCGCGGCTATGTGGTGATCTCGATCGACGCCTTCTATTTCGGCGAGCGACGAACCATCTTCGATGACATGGCCGGCGGCGTGCCCGCAGAGCGCGAGGACTATAGCGTTGAGGACGTGCGACGACTGAACCGGCGTTCGGGACAGGGCGAGGAGACGCTGGTCAAGAGCCTGTTCTGGGCGGGTTTGACGTGGCAGGGGCTGGTCCACTGGGACGACATTCGCACAGTCGACTATCTGGCGTCCCGTCCCGACGTCGACGAAGAACGCATCGGCTGCGTCGGGATTTCCATGGGCGGCGACCGCACTGACTACCTGGCCGGTCTCGATGAGCGCATCCGCTGCGCGGTCTCGGTGGGATGGATGTCGACGCTGCGTCCCATGATCCAGGCGCACGTCGACAAGCACAGCTTCGTCCATTTCCTTCCCGGCATGGCTCGCTATCTGGACCTGCCCGACCTGATCGGCTGCATGACGCCGAAGCCGCTGATGGTGCAATACTGCACCGACGACCCACTCTACCCGCTGGATGGAATGAAGGAGTCAGCCGCAAAGCTCGCGGGCATCTACAAAAAGGCCGGCGCTCCGGACCGCCTTCGCACTCCGTTCTACCAGCTCCGCCACATCTTCAGCATCGAGATGCAGGAGGAGGCATTTGCCTGGTTCGACCGCTGGCTGCAGCCGTGAGACCACCGAAGCTACTTGACCTCCTCCCATCTCGGCAGTGACACCGTGGTCCGGTAGTTCGACTCGTTGTACTCCGGATTGCGCTCGGGGGCGTAAATCTTGCCTCCCTCGAAGGGCTGGTCCTGGGTGTAGATCCAGACTTCCTCCTGGTCCCACAGGATGATCTCATCGCGCTGGTCGCCGGTGACGTTGAGAACGGTGAAGGCGTAATCCGGATGGCCGTCGTCAGGAAACATCACGACGCGGCGCAGGTGTCCGTCGAGCATGCCGCCTTCGTGGACATTGCCCGAGAGCATCGCGAACTCGGTTCCGTCTCCACGCCAGTTCACCGGAAGCACAGGGCTGCCCGTGTGGATCGGTTCCGCCTGCTCTACGATGTTGCCCTCCCAATCGAAGACGGTCACAATGCCAGGGTTCTTCCAGAAGTTGATGGTCAACATCTCCAGTCCGGGGACGTCCTTGCGGTAGTCAGCAATCGATGGCGTCTGCGCGTGCCCGATCCGGACGTGTTTGAGGACCTTACCTTCGATATCAAAGATGATATAGCCTTCGTCGCTCGCACAGGAGTAGACTCGCACAGGACCATCCTCGCGTCCGGAGAAGTTGCCCATGACGATGCCGTCGGAGTGGTCCCTGTAGTCAGTGGCGTGACTCCAGAGCTTCGTGCCGTCATCATCCCAGAGGGTGAATCCGATGACCATTTCGTCCTTGCCGTCACCGTCGTAGTCGAGCGGGTAAGGGTAGTGGCCGAGCTGGCCTTGGCCGCTCCAGAGCTGCTCGAGCTGGTTGTTGAAAACCCAGAACGTCCGATACCGGTCCTTGATCAGGATCTCGCGGCGTTCGGGGTCGCCGGAGAAGTTGAAGAAGGCGATCGAATCTCCGACCTCACGTTCATAGGGCCGCATCCGGTTATCCTCGGGCGCCTTTGGCATCCAGGCCCATTTCTCCAGCTTCCCTGTCTTTCCGTCGAGCACCTGGATTTTGAAATCCCGCACCATCACGACCTCGTTGGCGCCATCACCGTCAATGTCATGGATCTGGAAGGGCGTATCGTGGCACAGGACATCGTTGTACGGATCGTGACGACCGATCGTCCAGAGGAGTCCGCCATCGAAATTGTAGGCGGCCATCGAACTGATATGGGCAAACGAGTTCCGATAAGCATGACGGACATTCTGGGCAATGAGCATGTCGATCTGCCCGTCGCCATCCAGGTCGCCGAAACGAGCGTTGCGACCCGCGCCCCAGGGCGCGATGGGGAACTTCTTCCAGAGCTTCGGTCGCGGGTTGGCGGCGCGCAGCCGCTCGAGTTCGGTCTCCCGGCGAGAGATGCGGTTGCGAATGGCATCGAGGTTGGACTGCGTGGTGGTCACGGCGAAGTCCTGAAAGCGGGCGGGAACGTTGGCGGTGACGCCGCTTTTGCCCTTCAGAATCTCGCTGTCCGAGGCCTCCACCACGAGCTTCCCGTCGATGTACGCCCGGATCCTTGCTCCGTCGCTGGCGACCTTCAGCGTGTAGTAGTGGTCCGTGTCGTAGGGAAACTCGGCTTCGCCCAGGTCCTTCCATTCGGCGACGCGGAATCGCTCTTCGAAAGGCAGCCGGAGGCGAAGCACGGCGCGGTTGCCGCCGGACAAGGCGAAGAGGTAGTAGTGCCGGTTGGTCCGGTAGCGGAAAACGACGCCGGCCATTTCCGACAGGAGCAGGGGTTTGACCTTGACTTCCACCGTGTAGTCCGCCCATTCCGGGTCGCCGGTTAGCATTGTTGGATTCCACAGTTTGGGCATGTCATGAAGCGTATGCTGCTCCAGGTACGGCTGGCCTTCCTCGTCGCCCCCGAGCCAGGCGTCATCGTGACAGATGACCTTCTTCCACGGGTCAGTCGAGACGCCGCGGTGCGGCAGGTAATGATACTCCTGGATCGCGTTATTGAGGGTTTTAATCGGCGCCGAAAAGACCCGCGGGGGAAGGCTGGAGAAGTCGTCCCGAAACAGATCGGCGCCGTGGACGGGAGCCGTGACGGCCAACGTGCCGAACAGGAAAGCAAGCGTACGCATGGCCATCATTGTATTGAAACCAAACCGGTCACGATGTCCGCTCGGAGAGTGCTATCGTGTTTGCGGAGGAGACGGCTATGAATCGGATCGACCTGGTGCCGGCTGCGGTCCTGGCGTTAGGACTGATAGTGGGTGGTTGGTTCATCGGGCACGGTTTCGCGGAGGGGCGTTCCTCGGACCGCTTTGTCACGGTCAAAGGCGTCTCCGAGCGAGACGTCGAGGCGGACGTCGCACTATGGCCGATCCGATTCGTGGCCACCGACGATCTTCTCTCTCAGGCGCAGGCCAAGATCAAGGCGAGCGAGGCGGAGGTGACGGAGTTCCTGCGTCGCCATAACATCAGTCCGGAAAGTACAGAGGTGCAGCAGCTTCAGGTCACTGACCGGCTGGCGAATACATACAACAACAGCCCCGCGCAGAGCCGCTATATCATCGCTGAAACACTCATGGTCCGAACAGACCAGCCTGGCCTGGTCGTGGCCGCCAGCCAGGCGGTGGGAGAGCTTGTCGACGCCGGAGTTGTCCTGTCCGCGGAATACTCACAGAATGCGGGACCGACCTACCTGTTTACCGGGCTCAGCGAACTGAAGCCGGAGATGATCGCGGAGGCCACGGCCAATGCCCGCCGGGCCGGAGAGCAGTTTGCGGCCGA
>CAYLSS010000363.1:0-5340 GCA_964385765.1 uncultured Solibacteraceae bacterium | reverse complement strand
GATCAATCCCCCGTTGGCCTCGCTGAATCGGGCGATCTTTTTGGCGACCTTGCCTCGATAGAACTCGTCACGGACAGCCTGAAGCCTGTTGTGCCTTGAGCCGCGGGCACGGCGCTCGGCCTTGGCCAGTTGCTTCAGCGTCTTGCCAAGCTTCTTGAATCGGACGATCTCGCCGCGGGCGGGCGGGCGGCCGTGGGGATAGAAGAACCTGGCCGATGCCGGCCACAGTTCGAGTGTCTCCCGGTCTCGCTCGAGGAACGCGGCAAACTCCTCCGCGATGGGGAAGCCCTCGGCATACTCGATCGCCGGGGCGGCGACATCGGCGAATGAGCGCGTCCCATACCTGTCAAGAGCGAGAAGCAGACCATCGAAGACGCCGGGTATCGCCGCGGCGCGGATGCCAATCGACGGGATCGGTGGCTTGCTGCCCTCTTGTTCCCACTCCTCCGGCTGCCTGTTTCGGTAGTACTCGACCGTTGCGCCGGTCGGCGCCACGCCAACGCCGCTGATCACCACCGTTTTCTTGCCCTTCAACTTGACGAGCAGCGGCATCTCGCCGCCCAAGCCGAAGCGAGACTGTTCAGTGACCGCGGCGGCCAGTACCGCCGCGACGCCCGCATCCACCGCGTTACCCCCGCTGGCGAGCATACGATAGCCGGCTTCGACCTCGAAGTTGTTGGCCGCGCCGATCATTTCACGGGTCCCGCGGACCGGCGGGAACATAGTCTGAAAGCTCTGCGCCCAGACGCTTGTTGCGCCCAGAAAGGTCAAAGCGGCCGCAAACAGTCGGGGGTGCGTCATAAACCAGCATTGTCCGACAGGCGCCGGTACTTCCGCAGCAATTCGTACAGCACCACCCCGCCCGCGGTAGCGACGTTGAGGGAATGCTTGATGCCGAGCATCGGGATCCGCACGTGTATGTGGCAGCGCTCGAACACCTCCGTCCGGATTCCCTCCACTTCATTACCGAACACGAGACAAACCGGCCAGGCCGGTCTCCAGTCGAACAGGTCGATTGCATGGAGGCTGGTTTCGACAGCGGCGATCTCGTAGCGCTGCTCATGCAGACGATCGAGCACGGGGATCGGATCCCAATGGTATTCCCATGCCACCGTCTCCTGGGCCCCCAACGCGGTCTTCTCGATCGCCCTCTGCGGTGGATGACCGGTGATTCCTGTCAGGATCAGCCGCTTGACGCCGGCTGCGTCGGCCGTCCGAAAGAACGCGCCGACGTTGTAAAGGCTGCGAATCTGGTCCAGCAGCACCACCACCGGTAGCGGCTTCAGATTCTCGTAAGCGGCTGCATCCGGCGTCACGAGGTACGGGATCCGCTCCGTCACGTTTCTGCTACTCCCGCACCAGGACTGCAAAGCCGGTCACCTCGCGAAAACCGAGCCGCCGGTAGAGGGCTCCGCCTTGCGCGGTGGCTTGCAGCACGAGCGGCCTGTCCTGAGGCCGCGCGCACTCGACTGCATGCCGCGTCACCGCCTCTCCAATTCCCCTGCCCTGGTGATCCGGAAGAGTCGCGATGCTGTAGAGACCCACCGCGCCCGCGGCAGCAGAAGTGGCCGCCGTGGCCACGGCCCGCCCCCGCCGGTATGCGATGTGAGCCGAGAACCCGGTCTCCCAGGTCTTTGGCGAGTTGTAAATGGCCGCCGAGGTGGAGAACGGAATCCCGAAACACACCGACGTGATCTGGCAGAAATCGAGGCGCGTTTCGGCGTCGCCGACAGCCCGGTATGTCAGTTCCGGAAAGTCACGGCGGGCCTCGCTGAGGCGGGCCGCTAGCATGCCCGGACAGCGTGTCGCGAGTCGCAGCCCGCGCTCGCCTCCCAGGTGCTCCAACTGGCGCCGGAGTTTCCGATCGAGATGATCCTCGCAAAGCCAGAATGACCAGTCGAGACCCTTGGCTCCGAAGTAGACCAGGGCTATCGTGATCCGCCTGTCCAGATCAATCGGGTCTTCCACCGCCGACGACAACAGCGCCGCGTTGAAGACCGCCGTCTCAACCGCGGCGTTGGCGATCAAGACACCCGGCATCTCACGCACCTCGCCGTTGGCCATGGCAAAACATGCCATGGTGTGGCGGAGATTGCCGTCGATGACCTGGTGGGGTTCCAACGCGCGATTAGAGCAGACTTAATGGATCGACGTCAATCACCAACGCCGTCGGCGCCCAGCTTCGATCCACGGCGTAACGGCGAATACGATGCAGGTGTTCGCGCAGGATTTTGCGGCTCGCCGCCTTGATCAGCAGTTGGTGGCGATACTCCTGCTTCAGTTTTGGTACCGGAGCCTCCGCCGGGCCAAGCACACGCAGTTCGGGCGGGGGTGGGTCGAGCAGGTTTGCCAATTCTCCCGCCATGCGCATCGCTTCCTCCGCTGTTGGGGCCCGAACCAGCACATTGGCAAGCGCCGCAAAAGGCGGGTAGCGCATCAGACGGCGGAATTCGAGTTCTTTCTCGTAGAACTTTGCATAGTCCTGGGCTGCGGCGCACTCGATGGCATAATGATCCGGGTTGATTGTCTGGACAATTACCTGGCCCGGAACGTCCCCCCGTCCAGCACGGCCGGCCGCTTGGGTGAGAAGCTGGAACGTCCGTTCGGCGGCGCGAAAATCCGGCATTCCCAACCCGATATCAGCCGAAACGACCCCAACCAGCGTCACGTTGGGGATATCGTGCCCCTTGGCAATCATCTGGGTGCCGACCAGGATGTCAAATTCACGGCCGCGAAAGCCGTACAGGATGTTTTCGAACGCCCGCTTGCTGGTCACCGTATCACGATCCAGGCGGGCGATTCGAGCCGCGGGGAAATGCCGGTGCAGTTCTTCCTCGACCCTCTCTGAACCCTGGCCAACGAAGTAGATGTATTCGCTGTCACAGGACGGGCACTTCGACGGCACCGGTTCGGCATAGTTGCAGTAATGGCAGAGCAGGCGGCGGTCGCGCCGGTGGTAGGTGAGGGTCACAGCGCAATTGCGGCATTGGATCCGCTCGCCGCATGACCGGCAAGCGACGAAGCTGGAGAACCCGCGACGATTCATGAGCAGCATCGTCTGTTGGCCGTTGTCGAGGCGCTCCTGCATGGCTTCGACCAAGCGCCGCGAAAACGTGTTTTGCGCGCGGGTCTCCAGGAACTCCTGCCTCATGTCGATCAGCTCGACCGCGGGGAGTGTCCGGCCGCCGACCCGTGCGGGAAGTTCCAGCAAGTGATAGCGACCCTGGGAGGCGTTGTATCGTGTTTCGATCGCCGGCGTCGCCGAGCCCAGGACGATGCACGCCCCGGCCTGCTGCGCCCGCACCACCGCGACGTCACGGCCGTTATAGCGCGGCGTTTCGCCTTGTTTGTAGCTGCTGTCGTGTTCCTCGTCGACGATAATCAAGCCCAGGTTCCGCACGGGGGCAAACACGCCTGACCGTGTGCCCACAACCACGCCGGCCTCGCCCGATCGAATGCGCCGCCACTGCTCGGCGCGCTCGCGATCAGAGAACGCCGAATGCAGAATCGCGACCCGGTCACCGAAGCGGCCATAAAACAGTCCGGCGACGGCTGGCGTTAGGGCGATCTCTGGAACCAGCAGGAGGGCGCTCCTGTTTGCCTCGAGCGCCACCTCGATCGCCCGGAGGTAGACTTCAGTCTTTCCTGAGCCGGTGATGCCGTGGAGCAGCAAGGGCCGGAAGCCTCCGGCCGTCATCGCGTCCCTGATGATGTGGAAAGCGGCTTCCTGGGTGGTGTTGAGGATGTGACGAAGCGGAGCCGGTGGCTCACGGAACGTCAGGCCCTCCAGCCGGAGGTCCAACAAACCCCGGCGCGCCAAAGCCCGGGCAGCTTTGCTTGCGTTCTTGACAGCTTCTTCGACCTTGGCAAGATTGTGCGAACCGGGATGCAGCTCGAGGAAGGCGACGAGCTCCCGTTCGGCCTTCTTCAGCTTCTCCTCCGGGCGGCGGCCGGTGAACTCGACGCGAAGGCTCGAAGCCGCGGCGCGGAGCGGGTCTCGGTCGGCATGCAGATCCTCCACCTCGAGCAAGCCGCGCTTGATCAATGAACGGAGCACTCGTTCCGAGTTGGGTACTTTCTTTGCAATCCAGTTGGCGGTGAGAGGTCGGGACTCGAGCAGCCGCAGGATCTCCACCGCCGGCTCGCCGCTTGCTGTACCCAGGAGTAGCTGGCGCGCGGCTTCGCGCCCCGCGTCGGTCAGAGCATAGCGTTTGCTGCGGCGTATCTCGCCGGCGAGCGGCGTCATGGTTCGCAGCACTTCACCGAGCGGCGCCGAGTAATATTCGGCTACCCAGCGCCCCAGCCGCAGCATCTGCTCGTCGAGTACTGGCTCTTCGTCGAGCAGGCGGAGCGCGTCGCGGGTCTGAATCTGCGGCTGATTGTCGTGGCATGAAAGCGCGACTCCGGTGAGACGGCGGCTGCCGAACGGAACGATGAGCCGGCAGCCAGGCTTCACCCGATGCCGGAGCGTGAGCGGCAGCCGATAGGTGAATGCCTGATCCAGCGGTACCGGAAGACTGATATCGCAGAACTCGGGTCCGGTAGGCATAGAAGTGCGGGCCGGGATACTTGCAACGCCTGGCAATCAGGACCGGTGTTCCCGGAAGTCGACCGACGTCCGCTTCAAGAATACCAGGGCGTTCAGCCGGCGCTTCAGCCCATGCCTTCGATCAGCCCGTACAGCGGCCGCAGCGACGGATAGAGCGCCTTGTAGACTTCATAACCTCGCCGGTAGATTTGAGCCTCATGGGCGCGCGGCTGGACCGAGCTGACCTCACGGATCGCCGCCCCACAGGCTTCCGGCACCGAGCCATACGCGCCGGTTCCGGTCATTGCCAGAAGGGCCGCTCCATATGCCGATCCCTCCTGTGTCTCCAGCGCGACGACGCGTTTGCCAAAGATGTCGGCCAGAATCTGACGCCAGAAGGGGCTCTGACCGCCGCCCCCCGAAGCTCGAACCGACTCGACCGCCACGCCCATGCCTTCAATCAGATCCAGGCAGTCCTTCTGGCTGTAGGAGACACCTTCGATCAGTGCCCGGACCAGGTCTTTCCGGGTATGTTTGGCGGTGACGCCGATCCAGCCGCCGCGGGCGCTGGCATCGAGATGCGGGGTGCGCTCACCCATCAGATAGGGCAGCCAGAAGAGTCCCTGCGCTCCAGGAGGGGCCGCGGCCGCCTCGGTGGTCAGCGCGTTGAAGTCCAACTCCGGGGCGAGCTGCTGCTGGAACCACTGGAGACTGAGGCCGGCTCCTTGAGTGACACCCATTACATGCCACTTGCCGGGTACTGCATGGCAGAAGGTGTGGACGCGCCCGGCCGGATCATAGTTCGCCCGGTC
>CAYLSS010000362.1:0-5345 GCA_964385765.1 uncultured Solibacteraceae bacterium | reverse complement strand
CGACCATCGGCTGACGCCAGCGATCCACTCCCTCGAACACCTAGCCGAGCTCGATCGTCTTGCTTCCAGTAGCGGGCTCAAAGTTCCTTATCATCTCAAAATCGACAGTGGCATGGGTCGTCTTGGGACCCGCGCCTCCGTGACCGACATAACAATCTCGGTCGAAAATGCAAAGCACGCCCGGCTTGAGGGCCTCATGACCCATTTCGCCTCCGCAGCCGCATCCGACAGCCCCCAAACAGACGAGCAAATTGCTTATTTTCAATCAGTTGAAAATCACCTCAGAAGCTTCGGCCATCTACCTCGCTATCGTCACCTGTCAGCGACCATCCCTGTGGCCTATGGGCGGCGCGAGGCGTGGGGGAACATGGTCCGCCCCGGCCATGCCATCTACGGATATGTCTCACCGCTCCGCGGTTCCAGCTCTCAACCACAGCTACAGGTGCGTCCCGCGCTCGAGTGGAAGACTGCGATCCTCGAGATCAAAGACGTGCCTCCCGGAACGCCCATCGGCTATGGCGCCATGTACACCGCCAAACGGCCCATGCGAGTCGGCGTGCTCGCGGTCGGGTATGCGGACGGTCTGCCGCACCGTCTCTCGAACCGGGGAAAGGTGATCGCCGGCGGGCGCCTCGTACCCATCCTGGGCGCCGTGTCCATGGATCTCACCACCGTCGACCTCACCGACGTCCCGGACCTGTCCGTCGGCGAAGCCGTTACGCTACTCGGACAGGCCGATTCGACGGTCATCGACGCCCATCACATCGCCCGACTAGCGGGCACCATTTCGTACAGTGTGCTCTGTGGCATCAGCGCAAGGGTAAAGCGCGTGTACAAATAGACTTGCGCCCAACACCACGTTTAGCGGGGTTTATACTACAACCATAGTATAAACTCTCATTTGACCGTAACTAATTGATGACAAGTGTGTTACATATTCTTCAGAAAACTTGTTCGTCTGCCTTTCAACTGTGATAGACTTAACTTCCGCGAGCACCTGTTCGGAAGCACTGCCGGGCAGTCAACGCGACAATTCGCCGTCGGCTCCAGCCGCATCCGACATTCAGAGAAATAGTGTTTTCCACAACTGTGGAAAAAATGTGCATAATTTCTGTTCGCAGATAGAGATGACCGCTGCGATGAACGTTTGGGACCAAATCAAGAACCAGCTCGCCGCTCAACTCACGCGCGAGAGCTTCGAAAACTGGTTGGCCAGGACGGAACTCGACCAGATCGCTGGTGAACAGATCTGTGTTCGCGTTCCTGACGGCGCCACCCGGGACTGGCTGCAGGACGAGTATTCGGAACGGATCCATGGCGTGATCCGCGATCTGGGGCTTCCCTACACGGGAGTTGCCTATTCGCTTCGTGATGACCAGGGCGATGGCGGAGCTTCGCCGCCACAGCCCGCCCTGGATGGTGAACTCACGTTTGGGAGCGGAGGACTCCATTTGAACCCACGTTTTACCTTCGAGACGTTTGTCGTCGGCTCTTGCAATCAGTTTGCGCATGCGGCCGCGAAGGCCATCGCCACCATGCCTGCCCGTACCTACAATCCCTTGTTCATTTATGGGGGCACCGGAATGGGCAAGACACACCTGATGCACGCCATCGGTCACGGCCTCCTTACGAGCTTCAAGAGAATGCGGATCGTCTACACAACCAGTGAGCGTTTCATGAACCAGCTCATCCGGTGTATCCGCACCGACAGGATGCAAGTCTTCCACGAGCACTACCGACAGGCGGACATCCTGCTGGTGGACGATATACACATTCTGGCGAATAAGGAGCGGACCCAGGAAGAGTTCTTCCACACGTTCAACGAGCTGTACGACAATCAAAAGCAAATCGTCATCTCCAGCGATTCACCTCCCAAGGAAACCCAGGGCCTGGTCGAGCGTCTTCGCTCCCGCTTCGAATGGGGCCTCATGGTCGACGTGCAGCCTCCCGATCTGGAGACGAAAATGGCTATTCTCGATCGGAAAGCGGAAATGGAGGGTGTCGAACTACCCAACGACGTCCGTATCTTCATCGCCACGAAAACCAGGTCCAATGTGCGGGAGCTCGAGGGTGCGCTCGTCAAACTGATCGCCTTTTCATCGGTAACCGGCGAGAGCATCAATATCGGGATGGCGCGTCAGGCTCTCAAGCACCTCTCTCTCGGACAAGAGCGCCGCATCACCATCGAGTCGATCGTTCGCAAGGTCGCTGAGCGATTTTCACTACAGCCATCGCAACTGAAACTGCGCTCGAACACTCGCAAGATAGCGTATCCCAGGCAGATTGCCATGTACCTTGCCAAGGAACTCACTCCGGCGTCGCTACCCGAGATCGGACGAGCTTTCGGCGGGAAACATCACACAACGGTTCTCCACTCCATTCAGAAGATCGATCGCCTGCGCCAGAAAGACCCCGATCTCAACCGCATGCTCCACAGCCTAATTGATTCATTAAATTGACTTTCCGCCGTTGTCCACATGCACCCTAACAACAACCGGAGGATGACTTTGAATAATCGTGGGCCGCTTGCACTCATGCTCACCACACCACCGTATTTTCCTCATCTTCGAAAGCAAACAAGCCCTTGTATTTGGTATAATTTAGACAGAATTGAACATTTCCACAACGCCTACCAACCCGAGACTCTTATCCTGGGTTGTTCAGTTTAGTTCAGAAGACACTAAGGGAGGCCGACATCGATGGAATTCACCGTCAATAAGACGGACTTGGTACGAGAGCTCAGCCTGTCGCAGGGAGTCGTCGAAAAGAAGACCACCATTCCGATATTGTCGAATGTCCTGATCTCAACCTCGGAAGATCGGATCAACTTGACTGCGACGGACCTCGAGCTGAGTATCCAGTGTTCCTGTCCGGCCCAGGTGAAGTCTAAAGGAGCTGGTACGATCCCGGCGAAACGGCTGCTTGACTACGTACGACTGCTTCCCGACGCGGCCATCAATGTGAAGGTGACCGAGAACCATTGGGCGACTCTTGTGTGTGGCCGATCGCGGACGCGTCTGGCCGGCATGTCCCGCGAAAGCTTTCCGGAGCTTCCCGAAGCGCCGGAGACGATCGCTGTCATGCCCCTGAAAGTTCTCTCGAAGCTCGTCAGCCGTACAATCTTCTCCATCTCGCTTGAGGATTCACGTTTCACACTCAACGGCGCTCTGATGCTCCTCAGGCCAGACCGGCTGATCATGGTGTCCACCGACGGGCATCGGCTTTCACTGGCCGAAGAGCCGGTGGACTTCGGTGACCGGCAGCCTGAATATCGAACTCTCATCCCGCGCAAAGCAATGGCGGAGATCCAAAAGCTTTCGCAGGATGCGGAAGAGGATGCGACCGTAGAATTTACCGGTAATGAGAATCACCTCTTTTTCCGCGCGGGTGACCGGCTGCTGATCAGCCGCAAGCTTACGGGCAACTTCCCGGACTATGAACGGGTGCTTCCTCCCGAGCAGCCGCACAGCGTCGTGCTCGCGCGTGACGAATTTCGCTCCACTATCGAACGAGTCGCGCAGTTCTCCGACGAGCGGTCCCATGCAGTCAGACTCAAGTTCATGCCCGGCGAGTTGAAGCTCTTCTCGTCGCTTTCCGACACTGGTGACACGGAAGAGGTTTTACCGATCACCTACGATGGGCCGGCCGTCGAGGTCGGCTTCAATGCTCTCTATATCGGAGAGTTTTTACGGGCGGTAGGCGAAAACGAAGTGAGGGTCAACTTCCGCGATGCGGGAAGCGCCGGAGAACTCCGGCCGCAGAGTAATGACGAAGGAGCGGTCTATCGCTACGTCGTGATGCCCATGCGTATCTAGTCGTCTCGCGAAGATCCGCCTTTATTTTTTTTCTACAAAACAGACGTATTGTATGGCAACCAATCAGAAAACCGAACATCCCACCTACGATTCCCGAAACATCAAGGTCCTCGAGGGCCTCGAGGCCGTTCGATTGCGACCGGCGATGTACATCGGGTCGACTGGGGAATACGGGCTGCACCATCTCCTTTACGAGGTTGTTGATAATTCCGTCGATGAAGCGCTGGCGGGGTACTGCTCGCATATCGATGTCACCATCCACCTCGATGGTACGGTCACCGTCGCCGACGACGGACGCGGCATTCCGGTGGACCATCATGCGGAAGAAAATGTTTCCGCGGCCGAAGTCGTCATGACGAAGCTCCATGCTGGCGGCAAGTTCGACTCCAACAGCTATAAGGTCTCCGGCGGTCTTCACGGCGTCGGCGTGAGCTGTGTCAACGCCCTCTCGGAGTGGCTGGTGCTCGAAATCTGGCGTGACCGCTCCGTTTGGCGGCAGGAGTATCGTTGCGGTATTCCGCAGTCGCGATTGCAGGAAATCGGCAAGGCCGGCAAGAAGACCGGCACGCGCATCACCTTCAAGCCCGACGCGAACATCATGAAGGCGACGCAGTTTAACTACGACACCCTCTCTCAGCGCCTTCGCGAGATGGCTTTTTTAAACAAAGGCCTGCGCATCACGCTCACCGATGAGCGCGAAGACCCAGTCAAGTCCCATGATTTCCACTACAGCGGCGGCATCGCCGAATTCATTCGCCACTTGAATAAGGGCAAGAATGTCCTCCACGAGACACCGATCTACTTCGAGGGCGAGCGCCCCCTGCCCACCGGCGGCACACTCAGCATGGAAGTCGCGATTCAGTACAACGACAAGTACAACGAAACCGTCTTCAGCTTCGCCAACAACATCAACACGATCGACGGCGGTACGCACTTGAGCGGTTTTCGCAGCGCCCTCACCCGCACCATTAACGCCTACGGCCAATCCAGCGGCTTGTTCAAGGATCTGAAGGAAAATCTGAACGGTGAGGACGTCCGCGAGGGCCTCACGGCGGTGGTGAGCGTCAAGCTTCCTCAACCCCAGTTCGAGGGTCAGACCAAGGGTAAGCTCAACAGCGATATTCAGGGCTACATGGTTCAGTTCGTGAACGAGAAGCTCTCCGAGTACTTCGATCAGCACCCGCCCGTGATGAAGAAGGTGGTTTCAAAAGCGATTGAGGCCGCCCGGGCGCGCGAGGCTGCCCGAAAGGCTCGCGACCTTACCCGGCGCAAAGGAGCGCTCGACTCCGGCGGGCTTCCGGGCAAGCTTGCCGACTGCCAGGAGCGTGACCCGAAGCGCTGCGAGCTTTTCCTCGTCGAGGGCGAATCGGCCGGAGGCACAGCCAAGTCCGGCCGCGACCGCCGCTACCAGGCGATCTTGCCGCTCAAGGGGAAGATTCTGAATGTCGAGAAGGCGCGCTACGACAAAATGCTCAGCCACGAGGAGATCCGATCCATGATCACTGCCGTGGGGACCGGGGTCGGCTCCGA
>CAYLSS010000361.1:0-5356 GCA_964385765.1 uncultured Solibacteraceae bacterium | reverse complement strand
CCGACCGGATCCAGCCCCTTCGACGCCATTCCCGTCAAGACACTGCGGAGATCCTCGTCCGTATAGCCGAAGGCCCGCTGCCGGCGGAGCATCTGATCGAACTCGGTCGGATGCCAGCGCCTCGGCGACGGCAGGTCGCCCAGGTTGATCTGATTTTCCTTGAGCCAGACCCCGTAAGGCCGGCGCGAGGAAAGGCGCTCCTTGATCTCCTCGTCGGGAATGATCCGGCCCTCGCTCAAGTCCGCGAGCAGCATCTTTCCTGGCTGGAGCCGCCCTTTGAGCCTCACGTTCTCCGGCTTCACCGGCAGCACCCCCGCCTCGGAGGCCATGATCAGCATATCGTCGTGCGTCATTAGAAAACGCGTCGGCCGAAGACCATTGCGGTCGAGCGTGGCCCCGATGAGATTGCCGTCCGTGAAGGCTACCGCCGCCGGTCCGTCCCATGGCTCCATCAGCGAGGCATGATATTCGTAGAATGCCTTCTTGTCCTCGGTCATGGTCTTGTCATGATCCCAGGCCTCGGGAATCAGCATCGCCATGACATGCGGCAGGTTTCGCCCCCCGAGATGCAACATCTGTACGGCGTTGTCGAAGCTGGCCGAATCACTGCCCCTCGGTGTAATGATCGGCCGCAGTTTGGCGAGATCCTCACCGAAAAGGTCGGATTCGATCACGGACTCGCGGGCATGCATCCAGTTGACGTTGCCCCGCAAAGTGTTGATCTCTCCGTTATGGCAGATGTAGCGGTAGGGATGCGCCAGCGGCCACGTGGGAAACGTGTTCGTCGAAAAGCGCTGGTGCACCAGGGCCAATGCGCTGACAACGTCCGGATCCGCCAGGTCGCGATAGAACTGCTCCATCTGAGGCGCCAGGAGCAAGCCCTTGTAAACCACGGTCTTCGTTGACAGCGAGCAAATGTAAAAGGCGTCCCCGTCGGTGATGTTGGCGGCGCGGATCTCGTTTTCCGCCCGCTTCATCACCACATAAAGCTTGCGCTCAAGAGACTCCTGCGACATTTCCAGGGGTCCACGGAGAAAGACCTGCTCGATGAAGGGTTGTGACGAGCGCGCCAGCCAGCCGATTACCCCCGGATTGACCGTCGGCTCGCGCCACCCCAGCACCTCCAGCCCCTCTTCCCGCGCGATCCGCTCAAGGTGGCCCTCGCAGACCAGCCGTGAGTCCTTGCGCGTCGGAAGGAAGACCATCCCGACTCCGTAGTCGCCGGCCGGGGGAAGCGTGAACCCGAGCGTGGCGCACTCTCGCGAATAGAAGTCATGAGGAATCTGGATCAGGATACCGGCGCCGTCACCCGTGTCCGGATCGCATCCGCAAGCTCCACGATGCGTCAGATTGATCAGAACTTGAATGCCCTTCTTAATAATGTCGTGGCTCTTCTCGCCCTTGACGTTCGCCACGAAACCAATCCCGCAGGCATCCCGCTCGAGTTCCGGATTGTAAAGCCCCTGCGCCTGGGGCAGGCCATTCGATCTGACTTTGATCATAAGTTTGTCCCTATGGGGTTCGACCTCGGGGCACACGGACACCCGACCGCCGACCCGCAGCAAGTCGAGTATAGCACGAGTGAAACATTAGCACAATGGAAAGTGAGCCTGCTTCAGAATCTGTCTAGCTTATAGTACAATAGAGCCGTGGACCTTTCTCACCTGCGCCTTTTCAAAGACATAGCTCACGAACGAAACATCACTCGGGCAGCCGCCGACAATGGAATCAGCCAGTCCGCGGCCAGCCAGCACGTACATGACCTGGAACGCAGCCTCGGCGTGACTCTGCTCGACCGGACGAGCAGGCCTCTTAAACTCACTCGCGCCGGCTCGCTTTACGAATCGTTTTGCAGCGATGTTCTGCGCCGCCGCTCTGAACTCGATCGCGCGATTGACCGGCTCAAGAGCCGGATCGAGGGGACCGTTCGAATCGCCTCGATCTACTCCGTTGCCCTGGCCGAGTTGTCGCGGTGGGATGAGGAGTTTCGCCGCCGCTTTCCCGATGCCGAATTGACCGCCGAGTTCCTCCCACCGGAACGCGTCTACCAGGCAGTACGAGCCGGCGATGCCGACCTCGGCCTGGTCAGCTACCCCGAACCCGGTCGGGACCTGAAGGTTGTGCCGTGGCGCCAGGAGGTAATGCTCGTGGCCGTACGACCGGATCACCCCCTCGCGGTCAACACCTTCCTGACTCCCAAACAACTCGACGGCGCCGACTTCATCGGCTTCGACGACAGCCTCCCAATTTCCCGAGAACTGCGGCGATACTTCCGGGAGCACGGCATCCAGGTAAACCTGACCATGCACTTCGACAACGTGCTTATGATCAAGGAAGCAGTCGCGCTGGGGACCGGTATCAGTATCTTGCCGGAGCGCATCATGCTGGAAGATATCGCGCAGGAGCGCCTGATCGGCATTCCGCTGAAGAGCCCCGGGCTCTACCGGCCGCTGGGCATCATTCACCAGCGCCGCGCTCGCTTCAACCAGGCGACACGCGCCTTTCTCGACTTGCTGGAAGAACTTCGCAACGAAATGCCGGCCGCAAGAGCGTCCCTGTAAGCACGGCGAATCCTGCTTCCCCAGCATTGCCGTGAGAATCTGCGCCGGTCTTCCTGCTTGCCCCTTGAAAGCCATTCGTGACAGACTGTTCGAATCGGCGGTGGCGCAGCCGCGAACCGTTCGATGGCCGCTACGAGCCGCCGTCATCAGGTGCGCCCAAGCTCGAGCGACTGCCGTTTCCACCGTATCTCCCGAGGCTGTTCTCCCCTCGGAAACCGGCGGCCGGCGCCACTGAACGTCCTCAGGACAAGGTATGAGGGTACTGGTAACGGGCGGAGCCGGCTTCATCGGCTCTCATGTCTGCGAATCGCTCCTGGCGCGCGATTGCGTGGTCGGAGTACTGGATGACCTGAACGACTTCTATCCCCCCCAGTGGAAACGATCAAACCTTGACTCGGTGCGAAGGGCAGGTCCCATCGAGTTTCATCACTGTGACATCGCGGACGCCGAAGCGACACGGCACTGCTTCCGTTCCTTCGGTCCGGAAGCGGTAATCCACCTCGCCGCCCGGGCCGGAGTGCGTCCATCGCTGCTCAAGCCCCTGCTCTACGAGCAGGTCAACGTGCGCGGAACCATGGTGATCCTCGAGGCATGCCGGGAGTTCCAGGTCGCGAAGCTGGTATTCGCTTCCTCGAGCTCGGTGTACGGGGTAGCCGCCCGGGCACCCTTTCGCGAAGACGACAATACGAATCTGCCCATCTCTCCCTACGCGGCCACAAAGATCGCCGGAGAGAAGCTCTGCTACACCTATTCGCATCTTTACGGACTGCCTGTTGTATGCACGCGGCTCTTCACCGTATACGGGCCACGCCAGCGGCCGGACCTGGCCGCGTGGAAGTTCATCGACCGCATCAGCCGCGGTCAGGCTCTTCCGATGTACGGAGATGGCGCCAGCGGTCGCGACTACACTTATGTGGACGATATCGCCGCCGGCATCCTCGCAGCTCTCGACTTCGACTGCTCCTATGAAGTCTTCAACCTCGGCAACTCCCGGCCGATCCGTCTGCGGGACCTCATCGCCACCATCGAGCAATGCCTGGACCAAAGGGCCGAGATCGAAGCCCTTCCCTGCCAGCCAGGCGACGTTCCCTTAACCTGCGCCGATATCGGCAGGGCCCGGAGGATGCTGAACTACGCGCCCCGCGTTTCCCTCGAGGAAGGAATTGCCAGGACCGTGGCCTGGTATCGTTCGGGGGGCGCGGACCGAGCCTGACACGCCCCACGCATCCTCCATCCCCCGATCAATCGAACACCACAGTCACCACGTTGGCCGCAATCCCGCCGGCGAACAGGCGTATCTGCACCTCGCCCCGTCCGTTAAGGCTCAGCGGAAGCGGACCGAGGTTGACTTGATCGACACCCGCGAACTCGCCGCTCGGCGCGGGTCCGGCGACTCCCACGGCCTCTCCGCCGACCGTGGCGGACACTACCGAGGCCGTCCGCATGCCGGTACCGAACAACATCAGGTAGACTTGCTCGCCAGCTCTGCCCGCGCGGATGGGGACCGGCTCCCGGCTCCCTTCCGGAGCATCGGTGTCGAAGATGATCTCGGACTCCCGTGATCCGTCGTCCCGGACGGTGAGAGCGACTGCCGCCGCCACGCCCATGCCGTTCCCATTGGCGCTGAACAACCCTGGCGCCAGCTCATCGATGAGCATCTGGCCGGCTGCTACCCGCTGTCCGTTGCGTTTCACTTCGATCAGCCCCACGCCGGGCGCGGCGCCGGGCGGCACCAGGAAGTTCGCCTGGGATTGCGACATAAAGAAAAGCCCGGCCGTGTACATAACGCCGTTGGCGTCCGTGATGTGGACCGTCGAACCCGCCAGTTCCGTCGGAAGCGGCAAATCCGTCGCCACATCCGCGCGATCCGAGAGCCCGGCGCCGAAAACGCTCGCGATTGCATCGGCGGCCGTCAAGGGGTCAAAGCTGGCCGCCAGCCGAGCCGCCAGCGGCGGACCGAAAGGAAGGCTGTCTGGCGCCACGCGCACCGGGGTGGTGAAGACCAGCGACTGCCCCAGCGGACCGGGATAGCTCATCTCGGCGAAGAATGCAGTGTAGCCCCGGGCAGGCACGTTGACGACGGCCTCATACCGGCCATTCGCCCCGGGGAGGTCCGAGCTGCTCCAGGCATCGTCGCCGATCGTATCCACGCGGAAGTCCCGCCCGTCCGGATTCGTTGCCTGCCAGAGACGCACGCGCGACGGCGCATCCTCGCTGGTGACGACGATACGCTCCGCCGACGGGAACTCCCAGTCGAAGCGCGGAAGCGGGACTCCGTCCACGATGGCGAGCGCCCAGGCGACGGCCTCGGCCAGAATCGAGTCGAACTGCTCCTCCAGGCTATGAGCGGCATTCGGCACGTAGCGAATGTACTTTTCATCGGGCAGATCGTCGAAATAGAATTGCGACGACGTGTTGGCGAAGAACTCGTCACCAGCGGCATTGATCAGGTACTTCGGCATCGTATAACGACCCAGGTAAGAGTAGGGATCGATCGAGGAGAGCAGCTCCTCCACCTGCCGTGAACCGAACCAGGCGAAGATACCGAGCTCTTCGTAGTCACCGACCGCCGGCGACCACTCGCCATAGCTCCGCCAGTGATGCACGAATGACTCCTGCAGGTTGAGCGCATCGAAAACCACCGGGACGATCGCCTTGACCCGGTCGTCGACCGCCGCGGTCAGCCAGGTCGTCCAGCCCCTCTTCGAACCACCGGTGACAATGAAGTCGTTGATCGCATGGGGACCGTTGGCCTCGGGCGTCTGCAAGAACGCCTGCACGGCGTCCATCGCCCG
>CAYLSS010000360.1:0-5360 GCA_964385765.1 uncultured Solibacteraceae bacterium | reverse complement strand
CGGGCGCACGTAAGCAGCCTCGACGAGGAGCGGAATCCCGGCATGCAGCCCGAGCACGATCACCAGCGACAGCGCCCATACCCAGCGTCCCATCCAGACGAAGACCGCCGAGACCAGGCACGAAAGGACCACCAGCCACTGCAGCGGCAGCGTCACGTTCTGCGCCACCCAATCCGCCCCGACCATGAATCCGTGATCGGCAAAGAGCAATTCGTAGCGTCCCAGGAAGTAGCCGGCAGCGAGGGCGATCAGGAAAACCACCGCGGCGCCGCGCAGGAACTTCGATTCCAGCCCGCCCTCGAGCCGGAAGATCTGCGGGTCGATCTCCTGCGACTGCTGGATCTCGGGCAGCCTGTCACGCAACTGCCAGCCGCGAGCCGTGATCCAGTAGATCGCGGCGGCGGCGATGATCAGCGATAGCAGGAACCGGCGCAGCATGCCAAGAAATGGAAGATCAAACAGGTAGAACGACAGAGGCTTGCCGAATACCGTGTCGTTCCAGTCCGTGGTTTGGGGGGGCAGGTCCCAGCCGCCGACGAATTTCACCGCGGTCCAGGTATCCACACTTCCCAAGCCGACGAACACGGCCACAAGGAACAGGACGGGCACGGCAATCCGGAAATAGAGCTTGTTGGTGACATGCCCGACTCGGGCGAATCGCAGCGCCTGGGTGTGGGCCAGCAGCAATACCGCGAAAGCGAGCAGCGACGCGATAACGGCCGGCGTCACCCGATAGGCGAGCATGCTGAACCAGGTCGTCAACTGGTCCATCTCCTTCCACCACTGAAACTCGATCGCAAAAGAAGCGATGGTGCGCGCACTGAGAACAAGCACCAGCAGGGCGACAATCAGTATGGTTGCGCCATGGCGCCTGACGGGACCGGACAATTCTGGATAAGCCACCTTTACATCTTATAGGTTAAAGGCCAGCCATGCTCAAAGTGTACAGTCTCGCCTTTGGCCGCCGTTTCCGGCATGCTTCCGCCGCGCAATCCGGCAGGAACCGATATCGCAGCATGTTGATCGTTAAGAAATTAGGGGCTGTTCTTGTGTTTCTCGTTCATAATCGTTGGAGGGGCATGGGCATAACATCAATTGGCATACGGTGGCTGGGTTTTTCGCTCCTTGCCGCTCTGCTTGCCGCCGGATGCGGCGGCCGAAAAGGAGTGGCGCCTTCTGTTCCCGTCAACCCGCAGGCGCTGGAGCAGACCCGGGAGGCGGCGAACCAGGCCGAGACCGCTGCGCGAGACGCGGAGCAGGAAGCCGCGACTGCTCGAGACGCAGCCCGGCAGGCCGGCCAATCCGCGCAGCGAGCGCTGTCCCGGTCGAAAACCGCCGCCGTGGCCGCGGAGCGCTCAAGGAAGACGGCAGACGAAGCCCGCGCTCACGAGGCGACCGTCGGAAAACTAGATGCGGTCGCCGCCACCCTCGCGGGTGAGGCCGTGGACGACCGTACCCGCGACCTTGCGGCAACCGCGCAAGAGGCCGCGCGCCGCACGATCGACTCGGTGCGGGGAACCGGAGCCGAAGCGGATCGGGCACAGGCGGCGTCAGACAAAGCCGCCGCTGCGGCCGCGCGATGCTCCTCCTCGGCGGAAGCGGCTGTGACTGCTGCCACCGAGGCGGAACAGGCGGCGGCCACAGCAAAAGCGCAGGCCGGGGCGGCCAACACGGCCGCTGAGCAAGAGTTACTTGACCCCGCCCAGGTTGCGGCCCAA
This sequence comes from uncultured Solibacteraceae bacterium, assembly GCA_964385765.1. Classification (GTDB taxonomy): domain Bacteria; phylum Acidobacteriota; class Terriglobia; order Bryobacterales; family Bryobacteraceae; genus CAWELS01. The sequence continues at coordinate 3,642 of CAYLSS010000360.1, read as the reverse complement.
GCGGCCCGGTCAGCCGCCGCGGAGACCCGCGCCGCCGCGCAGCGTGCCGCGGACGCGGTCCGGGAAACAACAGCCGCCATGCGCGCCGTCGAGGATGCAGTCGCCGGCGCCGAGAGATCCGACCAGGCGGCCCGGCTCGCGGCCACTGAAGCGGGCCGGTACCTCACACGCGTCCAGGCCGCGGTCCGGCAGGCGACCGCGCGGAACGAAAGCGTCCGTGAAGCGCTCGCCCGGGCCACCGCCGCCCGCGACGAAGCCGCCCATTACCGCGCCGCCGCACAGGAGGCCGCGCGAAACGCCCGCAAGGCCGCCACACTGACCGAGTTCGCCCCGCTGATGGCCTTCGCGGCATCCCGCCCCGGCCGGCTCGAACACTTCACTACCACCATGCGGAACCGGCCGCCGCCCGGATGTTCCGGTTCTGACGTCCGCTCGCTGGCCGATCAGATGCTCGCCTTGACGCCGGACTCCCGAGCTTCTTGGGCCGAGCAACAGACCGGCGCCAGGTTGCAGCAAGCCGAGGCCTTTGCCCTGAAAGCGCGTGAGGCCGCGGCCCACGCCCGCAAGGTCGCCGCCGAAGCGCGGAACCTCGCCTTCGAAGATATGCCGCCGGCCTTCCAGCAACTCATCGAAGAAACAGCCGCCGAAGCTGAAGAGGCTAACCGCGCGGCCGCCACCGCGGACCAATTCGCGAATCGTCCGGAAGAGGTCCGAATCGCCGAGGTCGGTCAGCACCTGGCTGCCGCGGCAGCCGATCATCCCCAGGACTGGACCGCCGAGGACCGTGATGCCGTGATCCAGAAGCAGCTCGAGCCCGCACAAGTCCTGTTTGAGCCCGAGCGGCAGATGCGGGTGAATCGACCGGACACCGTGCAGGCCATCATCGTCAGAGCTCTCGATGCGAATCTCAAGGCCAAGCTCGACAACGTGGAGAAATATGTGACCCGGGAGATCGAAGCGTCCTACCGGATGCGGATGACTTTGAAAGCAAAGGAGCCCGGGACTTTCGACATCGAGGCCATCCGGCCGGCCGATGGAATGCAGGTGGTTACCAAGGGGCGCCTGGCTCCCTGGGAATGGACCGTCACGCCGCGCCGTGAAGGGACGCTCACCCTCTTGCTGAACGTTGAAGCTCTGGTCAAGGTCGAGGGCAGCGATGCGCCGGTTTTCATTGATCAGCTCGAGGAGGAAATCGCCGTGCAGGCCGGCCCGCGGTCGGAGTCATTCAAGGCTTGGCTCAGCTCGGTACGGGACAAGGTGCTCGAAAACCTGGCCACGGCGCTCGCCGCTGCTATTGGCGGGCTGGTGATTACCATGCTGGCCCTTTTCAGGAAGAGAATCTTCCCCGGGAATGGCGGCGATGAGCGCTAGTGGGGCCAGCGACAGGGGTTGTTGGAGCCGCTCGTTTTGGTGACTCTTCCGTTCCAGAAAAGCACCCCGGATTGTTGCGCGTCATGATGGCCGCCAGGTACTTCATGAATAGCACACGATTGCTCGCTGCCCTTCTGCCTCCAGCAACGTCATACTCAAAAAGGCAGTGAAACCACTGATGACGATGAGACTTGGAACACTGACGTATCTCGTACTGGCCGCCAGCCTCGGGCTCGGCGCGGCTGACTGGGACCAGTGGTTGGGCCCCAACCGCAATGGCATCTCCGAGGAGACCGGCCTGCTCGAGAAATGGCCGGAAGGCGGTCCGCCGTTGGCCTGGACAGCCCGGGGCCTCGGCGAGGGCTTTGCCTCCTTCTCCGTTGTCGGAGAGCGGCTCTACACGCAGGGACAGCGCGCGGGCCAGCAATACGTGATGGCCTTCGATACCGCCACCGGCCGGAAGCTGTGGGAGACGCCGAACGGGAAGCCATACGAGAACCGCCGGGGCAGCGGCCCCCGGGGCACGCCGACCTATGACGACGGCCGCCTCTATGCTCTCGCCTCGAACGGCAACCTGATTTGCGTCGAAGCCAAGTCGGGCGCCGAAGTCTGGGATCTCGATCTGTTCGAGCGATTCGACGGCTCGAATATCAACTGGGGCGTCAGCGAGTCGCCGCTCATCGACGGCAAACGGGTCATTGTTCATGCCAGCGGCTCGAAGGCCGGCCTCGTCGCTCTCGATAAGAGCAACGGCAAGGTGGTCTGGCAGTCCAAGCCCGGCGAAGCCGGCTATGCGTCGGCCGTCATCGCCACCTTCGACGGCGTGCGCCAGTACATCACGCTGACCGGAAGCGCCGCGGTCGGCGTGCGCGCCGATGACGGGAAGGTGCTGTGGCGCTACGAGCGTGTCGCCAATCGCACCGCCAATATCGCCACACCCGTCGTCCGGGACAACTACGTCTTTGTCTCCACTGCCTATGGCACCGGCGCCGCCCTGCTCAAGGTGGATGGCAATCGCGCCGAAGAAGTCTACTTCACGCCGGCGATGCAGAACCACTACACCACCTCCATCCTCCTCGGCGACTATCTCTACGGCTACGCAAACAGCATCCTGACCTGCATGGAATTCATGACCGGGAAGGAAGTCTGGAAGGACCGCGCCGTCGGCAAGGGACAGATCATCCACGCCGGCGGGATGCTGTACCTGCTCGGCGAAGACCGTGTGGTCGGGCTCGCGAAACCATCGCCCGAGGGCTACAAGGAGATCTCACGCTTCGAGTTGCCCGATGGAGAGTATCCCACATGGGCCCTGCCCGCGATCGCCAACGGCAAACTCTATCTCCGCGATCAGGACACCCTCTACTGCTACGACATCAGCGCACGCTGAGTGTACTATCGGTGTAGCAATGATTGACAGACGCGAATTCATGATGACGGGGCTCGGCGCCGCGCTGGCGCAGAAAGCGCCCGCCTCCCCCGCCGGCGCTTCCGGCGAGTGGCGCAACAAACAGTCCGGCATGGCCTACCGTCGTCTCGGCCGGACCGGCTTCATGGTCTCCGAGATCGTCGTTGGCGGGCTCGCCGTCCGCGTCGACAACTGGGAGCATATCCTCTGGGCGCTCGACCAGGGCGTCAACTACCTCGACACCGCGGTCGCCTACGGCAGCGGGAAAAGCGAGGAAGGATACGCCAAGGTGATCGCCGCCCGGCCGCGCGACAGCTTCTTCCTCAACACGAAGGTCAGCGGCTTCGACGGCCGCCGCAACGAACTGTACGAGACCATCCTCGCCAGTCTCCCGGAATCCGAGCAGAAGAAGATCGATACGCAGGTCGAAGACGAGATCCGCCGCCGTCGCGCCGCCGACCCCGACTACATCGGCAACTACTTCAACGGCCAGCGCCGTGAACTGACCAGGGCGGTGCGCGCCGAGCTCATGGCCCGCAAATACGGCCGCGACCTGGACCGCCGTAAGAACTTCTATCAGCTCATGATCGACTCCGTGGACGAAAGCCTGGCTCGCCTGCGGACCGACTACGTCGACGTCATCACCTGCCCCCACGGCGCCTCCACCGCTCACGACGTCACCGCCTACCCTGAAATCTTCGAGGCATTTGAAAAACTCCAGAAAGCGGGCAAGGTAAGACAACTCGGCGTGTCAACCCACTCTGATCCGGCGCTGGTCATCGACGCCGCCATCGAGACCGGGCAATACTCCATGGCGCTCGCCGCCTACAACATAATCAACAAGTCATACGTGGAGCGCGCGCTCG
>CAYLSS010000359.1:0-5362 GCA_964385765.1 uncultured Solibacteraceae bacterium | reverse complement strand
AAATAAACACCCACGCCGGGCCTGGGATCACCCAGTTTGGCCAGCGTGCGCCCGGGACTCTGTTCTAGCCATGCTTGTGTAAGTCCTGAGTCAAGGATTGCTGCAAGCGTTCAGCGAAGTTCCCGCCGGATTCTGACCACAGGAGACGCTTTTCCGCCGCCATGCTCTTGTCCAAATCGCCCACAAGGTGAAGGAGACTGCGAATATTCTGGCGCACTGGAGTCAGATTGTCCGAAAGTTCGGGCTGCGGGAGAAACTGCGATTCGAGACCGAACTCGAACCGCAATTGCTCGCCGTATTCGCTGGGAAATGCCGGTCCAAAACAGGAGATGCTGATCGGGCTTGCGGCCAACTGCCAGTCATCCTGCCACTGCCAGAGGTCCCAATAGGTCGCCACGTTGAAGACGGCGTCGCGTTTCTGAAGCCACCGGCAGGCTTCGATGATCTCGTCCAGCCGGATCTCCAAGGCGAACTCGCGTTCCAGCAGAGGCGGCTCAGCGGGGTCGACAGCACTGACTTCCAGATTCACATAAGGGCGCAGACGAGAGAACGGGAAGCAGCTCAGCGCATTCTTGAAATGGCGAAGCATGTTGTGCTCGGTGAAGCCGCGAAGCCAATAAGAGAGGTAGAGGCGATCAGCCATCTAACTCATTGTAATAGAAGGAGCAGTCTTGACTTCGTCCTGCGAAATGCTCCCAACACGGACAGTCGCCCTAGAGCTGCTCAACGACGGTGACGGCTTTATTGAGGCGGAAGCGCAGACGCTCCTCGGTCTGGAACTCGGCTGGGGCGCCGCGCGTTCCGAGCACGACACCGGTGCCGGCAGCTCCGCCAACAGCCGCGCCTATTGCGGCGCCGGAACCGCCTCCGGCGATTCCTCCAATCAACGCGCCGAGCGATGCCGCGCCGCCGACTTTCGCCGCGTCACGGCCTGCTCTTTTCCTTGCTTCTTTCGTGAAGGGGTCGGTGGTAATATCGACCATCTGACCGTCGGTGCTGGTGAGACACCGGAGCTCAAGCGCCAGCATGGCCGTACCTTTCACACGTCCAGAGCGCTCGGCGGCAACCACTTCGCCTTCCACCCGCGCGCCGCGCGCGCCAATCACAAAGCCGTCGATGACCATGTCCCGATCAAGCGTCGCGGTAAACTTGTCACCCGGCGCGTTGTACTCGCTTGACAGGCTCTGGGCGAGGATCACGTCGAGCACCGTGCCCGCGGCGATCGTAACCCGATTCGGCTCCGGCGGGGGCGGCACCGCCGGATTCGACGCCAGCCGCACGGGGATGGCCGCGTCCGGTTGGTGGTATTCCTGCACCACGTCCGGCGGGGCGGGTAGATCGGCTGGAACCTCCGTCCGGGCGACGGGGTCGAAACGGAAGGGACGGTCTGCCTTCACCGGCCTTGGAGCGGCGGGAACAGACTCGACTTTTTTCAGAGACGCCTTAGGTTCTGGTGTGGAGGCATCCCGAACGCCGGGCATTTCGATCTGCCTGGGCTCGGAAACCACAGTCCGGCGTTTTTCACTCTCACTTGCCGGCGCCTCAGGTTTCATCGCCATGTACACGATGCCGCTGGCAAACGCCGCCCCGACGGTGAATGAAATCAACGCTTTCCATGAGGCATGCATTTCGCAGTATTGTACGTGCCCCGTCGGCTCCAGGTTTCCTGTCGGTTCAGGACCGAGCGCCGGAACCGGTGAGGAACTGTCCGTTCACTATCCGCTAAAATTAAGTTGTGCAGGGGTTTCCGCAAGCTTATCAGGTTCGTGACGTCGCAATTCGTCCGGCGACGGTGCTCGCCCCAATGGCCGGCATCACGGACACAGTCTTCCGGCGCCTGATCCGCGGGCTGGGGGGGTGTGGTTTGATGATGACCGAATTCACCAGCTCGCACGGCGTGGTGGCCACCTCCAGGGCGAAAAAACCGACCCGAACATTCAACTATCTTTCCTTCGACGAAACGGAGCGGCCGATTTCGGCGCAACTCTTCGGCGCTGATCCCGAGGTAATGGCCGACGCAGCACGTTTCTGCGAAGATCTCGGCTTCGATATGGTCGACATCAATTTCGGTTGTCCCGTCAAAAAGGTGGTCCGCTGCAATGGCGGCTCGGGTCTGTTGCGCGACCTACCCCTCGTCGAGCGCTTGCTCAAGAGCGTCCGCACCGCAATCAGGATTCCGCTCACCATCAAGATCCGAGCCGGATGGAACGATCGCGAGTTGGTGCACGTGCGGTTGGCGCGACTCGCCGGGAACTGCGGCGTGGAGGCACTGGCGCTGCATCCCCGGACCCGTGAGCAAGGCTACAGCGGACAAGCAGACTGGACCCGCATCGCCGAGGTGAAAGAAGCCGTGGACATCCCTGTCATCGGCAATGGCGACATCGTCGTGCCTGAAGATGCGGTGCGCATGGTTCGGGAAACCGGCTGTGACGGGGTCATGATCGGCCGCGCCGCCGCCTCGAATCCCTGGATCTTCCGCCAGATCGCTGAGTACCTTGAAACCGGCAGCTACTGCCACCCGACCGACGAGGACCGCCGCCGCATCATGAAGACCTACTATCAAACGCTCGACGAGGGCGCCGAACCTAATGCCATCGGCAAGATGAAACAGTTCGCCACGCTCTTTACCCACGGCATCCGCAACGGAACACACTTGCGCAAGGGCATCCATCAGGCCAAGAGCACCAGCGAAGTGCTGGACACAGTGGACGCATTCTTCGAGCGCCTCCTGGAGCCTCTCCCCGCATAGAAGGCCCCCGATTCATGAAGACAGTAGAGCTGATCACCGATGGCGCCTGCCACGGCAACCCGGGTCCCGGAGGCTGGGCTTTCATCCTCCGGCACAACGCCAAGCGAAAGGAAATGTCCGGCGGTGAACCGCAGACGACGAACAACCGCATGGAATTGATGGCCGCCCTCCGTGGTCTGGAAGCACTCAAAGAACCCTGCGAAGTCGTGATTACCACCGACTCGAATTACCTCAAGAATGGCATCACCAAGTGGATCAACGGCTGGAAACGAAACGGATGGGTCACGGCCAGCAAGAAACCGGTGCTCAATCAGGATCTTTGGACCCAACTCGACGAGCAGGTGCGGCGCCATCGCACCACCTGGCGATGGACGAAGGGGCACGCATCGCACGCCGACAACAATCGCTGCGATGAATTGGCCACCAAAGCAGCCTACGCTCAGCGCCGGCAGTAAACAGTGTCAGCTAGGTCCCCGAAAGCGCCAAAGGTCGCGAAGTTTGTGCTGCAATCCATCGGTCGAGCAGTTGCGCGGCAGGCTTTCGCAAGGGTAGAATTAGCGCGTTGTGTGGAAAACAATTCTAACTTTGTTTGTTTTCAGCGGTTTGCTCGGGGCACAGGACTCCGGGTTCCGGCCGCTGTTTGACGGCCGCTCGCTGGAGGGCTGGGATGGAGACCCCAGACTGTGGCGCGTCGAGAACGGCGAGCTGCTCGGGTCCACCGATGGCGTCGAGATCGACGCGAACACCTTTCTTATTTTCAAGGAGCAGGAGTTCGGTGACTTCCATCTCAAGCTCGAGGTCAAGCTCCGGAATCATAACAGCGGAGTTCAGTTCCGGAGCGTAAGGCGGGAGGGGTGGGTGGTTCAGGGGCTGCAGGCCGACATGGCGGAGAACAACTGGTGGGGATCGATCTACGACGAGAAGGGCGGCCGGGGTGTACTGGTGAATGGCTGGAAAGACAAGGCCGAAACCGTCGTGCGTCCGGACGGATGGAACGAGGTCGAAATCTACTGCAAGGGCGAGCTGATCCAGGTCCGCGTCAACGGAATGCAGACAGCGGAGTTGCGGGATACCGTCCGGATGAAAGGCGTCCTGGCGCTCCAACTGCATCGCGGACCCTCGATGGAAGTGCGGTTCCGCAATATCCGCATTCGCGAATTGGACTAGTCTGAACTGGGGAAATCATTTATTCATGAAGAAGTTATTGCTATCGTTGCTGCTCTTTTCGCTGTGCACAAGTCAATCGGTTTGCGCGCTCGACTGGTTCACTTTTGGCGCCCGGGTCGGGACTCCCCTGGGTGACTCCATCGAGGAATTCAGGAGCCCGGCAGCGGAACTGACACCGAGTCAGACGAATTTCCTGATCGGCCCCTCCGCCGAGTTGCTCCTGCCGTTCGGGTTGGGTTTCGAAGTCGATGCGCTCTACAAGCGGACAGAGGTGGAGCTGGAAACCCCGAGCGATGTGACGAGCGATACGGTCAGTTCCTGGGAGTTCCCCCTGATGGCCAAGTACCGGTTTCCCGGACCGAACCTCAAACCGTTCGTCGGCGCCGGCGTGGCTTTCCGCAGCTTCAGCAATCTCTCCCAATTTGCGCGAGGTCTCGACAGTACGGTGAACGGATATGTTTTCGGAGGCGGCCTGTTGATCAAGGTCGGCGGTGTTCGCTTGTCGCCGGAACTGCGTTACACGCGCTGGAACTCGATCGACCCCGGTGAAACAACTCCGGTGCGCAACAGCAAGAATCAGACCGACTTCATGGTGGGCATTACCTTTTAAAGGACGCCGATGTCCCGAACCAGGAAGATCGGTCTGTTCGGCGGGTCATTCGATCCCGTCCATTCAGCACACATCGCGGTAGCCCAGGAGGCAGCCCGAAACTTCGATCTCGACGAGGTGCTTCTGGTTCCGGCAGCCGAGCCGCCGCACAAGGAGACGGTCGCCAGCTACGAGGACCGCTTCCGAATGGTGGCACTCGCCTGTCGCGGCATCGGCCGCCTTACGCCGTCCCGACTCGAGGAAGGCAGTGGAATAAGCTACTCGATCGTCACCATTCGAAAGCTGCAGCAGCAACTCCAGCCCGGCGACAGGATCTTCTTTCTGATCGGAGCCGATGCGTTTGCGGAGATCACCACCTGGCACCGTTGGAGGGAGGTCGTCCAGAGCGTCGAGTTCATCGTCATGACACGACCCGGCCACGAGTATGAGGTGCCGGAGGGAGCGCGGGTCCACCGCCTGAACACAATGGAGCTGACCGTTTCCTCATCGGCGATTCGCGATCGTCTCGCGGCCCGAAAGAGACCTCCTGAACTCCCGGACGCGGTGCAGCGCTACATTCAGGAACGAGGTCTTTATCAAGATCATTCCGACCAGGAGACTGACTAAGCCAATCGCAGCGGCTGCTCCCACCACGTAAGGGTTCAGGCCGAACGTGTGAGTGGCCTCGAAGACAGCTTCGGCACCCCGGCGCCGGACGATCACGCACGGCACCAGCTTCGCCGGGTCGCGACCCGGGCCGGCCCCCATCAGGATCTCCGTATCGGGCGATCCCCGCAGGCGTATGCTCAATCGCCTCCCGAAGTAGTCCCAGTGGACGGTGAACTCCGAATCGGTTC
>CAYLSS010000358.1:0-5402 GCA_964385765.1 uncultured Solibacteraceae bacterium | reverse complement strand
AAGTCGGCCCAGGCAACAGGGATCGAGTTCAGTGTGCGCATGACGATTCGGGACGTAAACGAGTTCATCAACGGCGCGGCGCACGAAGCACGGCTCAGCGGCAGTATCTCGTTTTCCGACTTCGAGGGCATGGGCCCGGCAACATTCGCTGTTGACGACGGCCGAAGCTTTTTCAACTACCTTCGTGTGAACGATACGACGCGCGAGGCCGAGATGCGTTATCACATCGAGTTCTCCACTCCTGACTTACGGCGCTTTGTGCTGGATGGTCATAAGTACATGCAGCGGGACGAACATGGCTCACTGCGTGTGATGCGCGAGATCCTGGATGACTACACCACCCTTTACTGCACGCTGCGGCAGGAATCGCACACGGGGCCGAAAGAGATGGCCACCGCCCTGATGAAGTTCCGCACTTTTGAGGACCTCTCCGCCGTGCGGAACCTCACGGATTTCCTGGGGTCGTTCCGCGTCACGAACACCTCCGATCCGATCATCAAGCTCCGTGCGCAGGTGCGGTTTCTCGCCTTCACCACCAGCTTCGTCCTCAAGGAGTATGATCCGCTCGCGCCCGGAACCGGCCCGCTCGCCAGCGACGTGCGCGGCGCTGTCATCCGCGGCGCGACTGAGCCGGACTTCTTCTCCACGCGGCCGACCCCCGAGCTTCAAGCGATTCTCCGCGATACTCCGACGCGTCCCATCGAAGAGTTGGTCAACACCGGCGACGTCCGAATCGACTTTGCCAAGAAACGAATCTTCCGCGACTCGTTCTGGAAGGGCTCATTCGCCAGGGACACTTTGCTCGGCTGGAAGGAACGTCTCCTGCAGCCCGGGCGCGGCGCGGACGAGAAAACTGCCGCTTCCGCGTTCGCTCCGGGCTCGTTCTGGAAACGTTTCGACAAGGTGGAGAACGGTGTTGCCACGGGACACGTGGTCAACTATGAAATCAATGCACTTCCCGGTGACCCCGAGGTCCGAATGGTGGACTATCCCGATAACGCCCGCGCCTATCTGCACCAGGGCGATCCCTTCCTTTTGCTGACCTATCGTAACCACCCGTACAAGCTGGTTTACGACACGATCAAGATCATCGATGACGATTCGGCTATTGGCGTCATGCACCTCGGCGACTTCCCGCGAGGCATGCTGTTCGCCACCTTTGTCATGGAACGGCACAACTACCCATTCGATAAGATGTCCGTGGAAGACCACCACGCAATCTTTGATCACGCACACGTGGCTGCTCCCACCGCCGGTCAGGTGGAAGGTGAGTGGCAGGGGACTCTCGTGTTCTTGACACGTCCTAATGTCAGCCTCCTCAACAGTGCCAATCCGGCGGTGTTCCGAGTTACATTTGAACGGCCGGGAAAGAAGCTTCACTGCCGCTACCGGTTCGGCCTGATGAACCAGAGCCTTACTGACGAGTTCTTACGTGTCGATGATTTCACCGCGTTCCGCGACGAGATAAGGATGGTCGACAACGAAACGATGATCGGCAAGTGGACTTCACCGGAACTGCCTCCGGCTGTGCTATACGCATTGGACGATTACGTGGAGCCGAATGAGTCCCGCTTGGCTTTCTATTATGTATTGAGCAGGTTGTAGGCGGCTGCCAGACCGTGCCGCGAGGAGGGGAAATATGGCCAAGAAGAAGATACGGAAGAAGCATGAACCTACTGAGCAGGAGCTGATTCGGCTGCTACGGAAGAAAGCGCAGCCCCTTCTAAGAACGCCGGGAGTAACTTCTGTAGGTGTCGGCTACAAGATTAAGAACGGTCAGCGAACGGATCAGCTCTGCATTCAATACACCGTCGAAGAGAAGCTTGCGCCTGAGGCCCTCGATGCCGCCAGGATCCGAATGCTGCCGGCCACTATCACGGACGATGAAGGGAATGCGATTCCGGTGGACGTCGTCGAAAGGACGTACAAGCCGTCGGCGGAGCTCATGAGCGAAGCTGTGGAGGATGACGCCCGGCGCCGGCGCCGGACCCGCCAGAACCCGATCCTGCCAGGCATCAGTGTGGCCCACCACAGCAGCACTGCCGGCACGCTCGGAGCTATCGTGTACGACCGGAAGACGGGCCAGCCGTACATACTCAGTAACTGGCATGTACTTCATACCGGCTCGGGCAAGATCGGCGACCGCGTTCTTCAGCCCGGACCCTTTGACGGCGGTGACAGACTGAAAAGCGTTCTCGGCCGAGTTGTCCGAAGTCACCTTGGCCTCGCCGGCGATTGCGCCATTGCGACTATCGAGCGACGCGGGATCAATTCCAGCATCTTCGAGTTGGGCACGGCGCCCGCCCGGTTCGGGCGGGCCAACCTCGGAGATCGCGTGGTCAAATCCGGCCGGACAACCGGTGTGACACATGGCGTCGTCGAGCGCGTCGGCGTGGTCGTGAATCTGAACTACGGGGATGCCGGCATGCACCTGATCGGCGGCTTTGAGATCCGCCCGGACTCCGAGAACCCGGCGAGCGGCGGTGAGATCAGTATGGGGGGCGATTCGGGCTCGCTCTGGTTGACCAGCGGTGGCCACAACGCCAACATCGCCGTCGGTCTCCACTTCGCCGGCGAAAGCGACCCGGATCCCGGCGCGGAACACGCACTGGCCTGCAACATCCACAGCGTGCTCGACAAGCTCGACATCTCGTTTGATACGCAGGCGGCGGACGGCTCCGATTGCGCTCTGGTCCGCCGCCACATCCAGGCTACCGAGGACGGACCGTCTCCGGAAGGCCCGGCAGACCCGGATGACGAGATCCTCACACCGCAGCAGCTCGAGGATTTGGAGCGCATGTATCACGAGAATCCCAAACTGGTTCTCGAACGTGTTCGTCGGGCCGTCGATCAACAGATCACCGAAGAGGACCTCTCCTTTGCCCTCGAGGAAGTGCGCCTGGCTTTCGATAATTCTCTTGAGGCTCTCCCGGCCGTCGAAGCCCGCGCCGCACTCGAAGACTCTCCCGCCGGACTTCCGTCGGATTTCTCCTTCCCCGGTATGGATCAGGACAGGATCCCAATTAATTGGAAGACCCGGAAGTTCGAAGCCATTGGCGACCTCTTTCGTTGGATTATCCTTGCCGGCGGCGCCATCCCGACGTCCATCGTCAAGACGCCCTTCCGAATCAATCTCGGGTCGCACTTCGACTACAAGATGGAGGAACCCTCGGCCGAGCATCCGGTCGAGATCGGACTCTTTGCTGATTGGGGCACCGGACTCTATCATTCCCGCTACATCGCAAAACAGTTCGCGGAGCGGAAGTTTCCGTACGCGATCCACGGCGGTGACATCTACTATTCCGGCCGGCCATCGGAGTTTCGAAGATACGTCAGGGAGCCGCTGCAAGGCGTTTTGCCGTCCACCGAAGTATTCATGCTCAATGCAAATCACGAGATGTATACCGGTGGCCGTTCGTACTTCCGCTTCATTGACGACAAACGAGAAATGTTTCCCGATCGGCAGCGGCAGGTCGGCAGCTATTTCACCCTGCAATCTGAAAAGTTTCAGGTTATCGGCATCGATACCGCCTACCACGACGATGGCCGGTTCGAACATCGTCCGCTTCTGGAATGGCTGGACCGCCGCCTGCGTGAAGGACGCCAGGTGGGACAGGCTAACATCCTCTTCAGCGCGAACGAGCCTTACGAGTACGGTAGCCGCGACCTCACCAAGCTCTTTCAAAAAGACCTGAAGGACGTGATTGGGGACCGCCTTGATCTCTGGTTCTGGGGAAACACGCATTACTGCGCTCTGTTTGACCGTCAAGACAGCACGCCGTTCATCGGCAGTTGTATCGGCCATGGCGGCTACCCGTACCGCCGCCAGCGCATCGGGGAACGCATACCGGCGCCGGTGCGTTTTCTCGAGAGCGCTCCCCGCTTTCCAGAGTGGACAACTTTGCGCCAGGGTCGGGGAAACAATGGTTACTGCGTGCTGTCTCTGCGTGCCAACGGTACCGCCGCTCTCACTTACACGGACTGGATGAGCAATATTCGGTGCATGGCGGAGCTGGACCGCATGGGACCGGGCGCATCCCTGGCCTTCAACCGGGTTCAGCTATTCTCGCTTCCCGTGCGACCGTGATTCCCGGTTGGCCAGGCCTGGGCGAGGAATCCAATGATCGACTCAAACCTCCAAGCGCAGACCGACGCTGCGAGAGCATATGAGCAGATAATGGTCCCGGCGCTCTTTGAAGAGTGGGTTGAGCCTGTCTTGGACGCTGCTGGGATCTGTCTGGGCCAGCGGGTGCTCGATGTCGGTTGCGGTACCGGAGTGCTGGCAAGGGCCGCTTCGGCGCAAGTTGGTCCAACTGGCTCGGTGACAGGAGTCGATCCGAATCCTGGCATGCTCGCAGTGGCCCGGCAACTGGGGCCCACGGTGAATTGGCGGCAGGGCGCCGCGGAAGCCATCTCATTTCCCGACCGGTCTTTTGACGCCGTCGTGAGTCAGTTCGGCCTGATGTTCTTCAAGGACCGGCTCGCAGCGATCGGCGAGATGCTGCGCGTGTTGGCGCCCGGAGGCGTGCTTGCCGTCGCTGTATGGGACTCGCTGGAAAACTCTCCCGCCTATGCCATCGAGGTCGCCCTCCTTGAACGCATCGCCGGCCAGGCCGCTGCCGACGCGTTGCGCGCTCCCTTTGTGCTCGGCGATCGGAGGGAACTGGCCGCCTTGTTCGAGGACGCCGGAGTGTCCTCGGCGAACATCGCGACCAGAACGGGAACGGCCACATTCCCGAGTGTCCGGGTGATGGTCGGGGCAGACCTGCGCGGTTGGCTCCCCGTGATGGGAGTGGTGCTCTCGGAGCAACAGATTGATCGAATCCTCTCCGAAGCCGAGCGCGAGCTTGCCCCGTTTGTTCGGCGAACCGGTGAAGTCGCTTTCGACTCACCCGCTCACATCGTGGTCGGGACAAAGCCGGGCAGGCCCTGACTTGCGTCAACTTCTCGTTTCCTTGCCTGTCGATCTGTCCCGGTTTCACTTGTCACAAACTGTCAGGAAGTTTTCTTGCCTGGAAATCAATAGCTTGCAGAATGGACCCAGAAAAGGAGAACCTCAAGGTCAAAGAAGAACGGGGACCAGGAACGCGGGAACCAGAGGTAACACAGCTTAGTGGATTAGTCTAATCTAATGTCAACACAATGGAAACTCGCTCGCCTCTGCCCGACGTCATGCGTCGATCCGCCCTCTACCCCACCTGCACCAGTCCGTACCGTCGCTGCCAGTGGTCCCGGATGTACCCCAGCGCCTCCCGCAGCGCCTCCTGCGATGGCGGCTGCTGAATGAACCCCGTCGCCTCGCTCCGGGCGACCTCCAGGATGTCCTGATCCCGAACGATGTTCCCGATGCGGAACGCCGGCAGGCCGGACTGCTTTGTCCCGAAGAACTCGCCCGGGCCTCT
>CAYLSS010000357.1:0-5413 GCA_964385765.1 uncultured Solibacteraceae bacterium | reverse complement strand
GTCGAATGGACAGCACCCTTCTCAGGAACGTTTTTCCACCTTGGCGTCCATAACCTGGCATGGCGGAAAGCGCGCGAAATCTTCTGCGAACTCCAGGAATACACCGCGCGCCCCCGACCGGAGCGTCTTACCGAGCTCCTGACCGCCTTGAACGACGATCGCGACGTCCTGGTCATCCTCAACCATCCGCTCTGGGACGAAAAGGGCATCGGACAAAAAGCGCACGATTCGATTGTCGGGAGCATGGTCGAGAAGTATCGCGGCTTGATCCATGCGCTCGAATTGAATGGTTTCCGGTTCCCCACCGAAAACCGGCGCGTGGCCGCTCTGGCGCGGACCTTTGATCTCCCGGTAATCTCGGGCGGAGACCGGCATGGCCGCGAACCGAACGCGAACGTGAACCTTACCAACGCCCGTTGCTTCTCCGAGTTCGTTCACGAAGTAAGAAACGAAGGCCTCAGTGACGTCCTCTGGATGCCGCAGCATCGCGATAGCATCGGCATCCGCGTCTTCCGCACATTGTGCGATGTGGTCCGCGATAACCCTACGCACGGTTTGGGTTGGACCCGATGGTCCGATCGGGTCTTTTATCGCGACGACGACGGGCAGCCAAGAGCGGTTTCGGAAGTCTGGGGCGATGGCCGCGCTCCGCAGGTACTCAGCCGCATGGTAGCCTCGATTCAGATGCTCGATCGCTTCCTGGCGCATCCTCGGCTGCGTTCGGCGCTGCGCTGGAGCACCCCTGGGGAAGAAACGGTCCTTTGAAATTATGACACCGCGTGTCGCCTACTTCACGGATTGCTATCACGAAGTCAACGGCGTCGCCCTGACAAGCCGGCAATTCGAATGCTTCGCGCGGCGCCGCCAGCTTCCTTTCTTTAATGTCCATGCGGGTCCGCTTAACAGAATGTCCACGGAAGGCTCGGTGACCATGCTCGAGCTCGATTCGAGCAAGATCTCCTTTCCTCTCGACGATGGCTTCTCCTTCGACCTCCTCTTCCTCCGCTGGCTCGATCCCGTCCGTGAATTCCTGCTCAAGTTCAAACCCGACCTGATCCATGTCACCAGCATGGGCGCCTTCGGCCTCCTGGGAGCAGTGCTCGCCGAGCAGTGCCGCTTGCCGCTCGTCGCTTCCTGGCATACGAACGTTCATCAGTTCGGAGCCAAGCGCCTGGAATCCTTCTGCTGGTTTCTGCCGGACCGTATGCGCAAGGGACTTCGCACCACCGCCCAGAGTTCGGCGCTCCGGATCGCGCTTCGCTTCTACCGCCGGGCCAAGCTGGTTTTTGCACCGAACCGCCAGCTCATACGTCTATTAAAAAAAGGCACCGGAAGACCCGTTGTTCCGATGTGGCGCGGCGTCGATACTCATTTGTTTGATCCCGCGCGCCGCGAACGCAGCGACGATGACTTGGTGCTCGGTTATGTCGGGCGTATCCGTCCGGAAAAAAATGTCCGGTTCCTGGCCGAGTTGCAACAGCGGCTGCTGTCGGCGGGCATCCACAATCATCGCTTCCTGATCGTCGGACAAGGTGACGAACGCGATTGGCTCGAACAGAACCTCAGCAATGCTGAGTTTCCCGGAGTGCTTCATGGTGAAGAGCTGGCTAACGCCTACGCCAATATGGATCTTTTCGTCTTCCCCAGCCGTACAGACACTTTCGGCAACGTGGTCCAGGAGGCGCTTTCCAGCGGGGTCCCGGCCGTCGTAACAAAACACGGCGGCCCGAAGTATCTCGTACAGCATGGCGAGACCGGTTACATCGCGCAAGACAGTAATGACTTTTGCGATCGCGTGGTCCAGCTCGCCGGCGACTCCACGCTGCACCGCCGCATGAGCGAAACAGCGCGGCGAACCATGTTGGACCGATCTTGGGATTCCGTCTTTGAAGGGGTCTATCGGGCTTATCCCCAGTGCCTGTCCGTCCGATAGAAAGAAGAGGAACGAATATGCAAGTCATCAGAAGCTGCGCAAACCGATGGCGGTCCACAAGATTCCGTTGGTGGCCGCACAACAAGGTCAAACGCCGCCTTTGGAGGCACGACCCCGTCGTTGAACCAGTTGTGAAGAAGCCGCCGCATTCCTATGGCCAGGAACCTCTACCTCTCTGCCGTCCGGCGTAGTTCTTCACACGGTTTCGTGTCAATGAGCAGGCCCGGGAATCAAGCGCGGAGATTCTCCCGAACCGCGTTGAGCGCCCAACCCAGATAACGAAAATGCTCGGCAGGCTCCCCGCCTCTCTCCACCGCTTCCTCGAGCGCACCTACCGCTGGAGCCGCCTTCCGCCCAATGTACGCGAGCGAAATGGCTGCGTGCAGAGCCACGTACCCATTAGTGGATCGTGCAAGCTCCGTAAGCACCGGCACGGCCTCCCCCTCGTCACCGAGATGGCAGAGCGCCTCCGCGGCCGCCGTTCGCACCGCCGCCGAGTCATCGGTCAAGTTAGCGCGCAGCGCCTCTCTGGCAGGTTTCGCTCCGATTCCGAGCGCGACCATCCCCACCGCCCCCCAGTAGCGAACTCCCGGATCGGCATCGGCAAGCGCCTTTTCAAGATCGGAAAGCTTTTCCGAACCCCGGCCCACTAGCTCAGCGGCATCGAGAATCCGGCCGAGCGGCGGAGCGCCCGCCTGTCGGGCAAGATTGTAAGGTGGTTTACCCGCAGCCCGCCTCACCAACTCGGGTTCGGGCAATAGCCCGGTGTCGCGAACCCGCAGCATCCACGCACGCAACTCGGATCGCAGTCGCTCCAGCGTCCCCGCCTGTTCGGGAGCATCCGCCAGGTTGTTGCGCTGCTCGGGATCCGTTTCCAGATCGTACAGCTCTTCGACCGGTTTATCGGGCGCCATCAGCCATGCCGCATCCCCGGAAAGCCTTCCCTCGCGATGAAGCCGGCGCAGTTCCTGCCGGATAGGTGTGAGCTCCGAGTAGTCGGACCGCTGCATCCGCGGGCGGTGGGGAGTGTAGTTGCGAATGTATTGGTAGCGGCGGTCCCGCACTGTCCGCGAGATCTCCACCACCTCGTCGATCCGGTCCCGCGCGGCATGAATGTATTCTCGCGGCTCGCCCTTCCCCGTCCCTAGAAACGCCCTTCCCTGCATGTACTCCGGGATCGGCAATCCCGCCAGGCTGAGCATCGTCGGCGGAAAATCCACAAAGCTCACCAAATCCTCGAAGGTCGAGCCCGCCGGCGAAGGAGCCAGCCTCTCGTATCTGCTCGGGAACCGGACAATCAGCGGCACATGAATGCCCGAATCGTGCGGCCAGCGCTTGCCGCGCGGCAGCCCGGTACCGTGGTCGGAATAGAAGATGACAATCGTGCCGTCCGCCAGACCGTCTTCCTCGAGCTGCCCCAGCAGCTTGCCAACCTGTTGATCCATGACGGTCACCTGCGTGTACAGCACCGCCATGTTCAGCCGCACTGCCGGCGTGTCGGGATAGTAGTAAGGCAGTGGGATCCGGTCCGGATCGTGGCGCATCTCCGGCGGCAGCCCCGCGCTGATCTCGTCCAGCTTCTCGCGACCATAGCGCGTCTGGCTCTGATGTGTCGTCATCAGATTGAAAATACTGAAAAACTTCGACCCGCCCGGATTGTTGCGCCAATGCGCCTTGTTACTCGAATCGTCCCAGGCCGCGGCGGGTGTCGGGAAATTGTAGTCCTCTTTGACATTGTTCGTGCAGTAGTAACCCGCCTCCCGAAGATACTCGGTGTAACAGGGTATCGTGTCGGGTTTCGGCATCTCGCCCCGCAGGTTCTGTGTCCCGAGCGAAATTGCGTGCACGCCGGTAATTAAACATGAGCGCGCCGGCGTGCATACCGGCGCCGTCGCAAAGGCCTTCGTGAAGCGTATCCCTTCCCCCGCGAGCCGATCCAGATTTGGCGTCCGCGCATACTGATCGCCATAGCAGCCCAGAACCGGACTAAGGTCTTCGCAGGTGACCGTCAGGAAATTAGGGTGCTCCGGCGAACTGCATGAGCTCAATATGGCGCCCGCCGCACCGGCTCCGGCGCCAGCCAGGAAACCGCGACGAGAGGTGGAGTTCCGTAGCATGTGATTCAATCTCGAGTCTCGGATGAATCATATCAATAGTACCGCCCCTCTCGGGCGCCCCATCTGCTTCCCCGGCCGTGACGGACAGGTCCCGGCGGCGCAGCCAGTGAGGGCTTCAGCGCAGCCAAACCTGGCAGATGTCATGCAGCCGGATCAACCCCAAACAACACTCTGTGGGAGGATCCACCACGGGAAGCAGCGAGATCTGCGAGGGACGATCCTCCATGAGTCGCATTGCGTCCAGCAGACGGGCGTCGGGCGCTACCGTGACCGGCGCCTCCGTCATCGCATCGGCGGCCGTCAAGCCTCGCAGGTCTTCGTGGATCTGAAGCATGCGGCGCAGATCGCCGTCCGTCACCAAACCCGCCAGCCGCCCCGCTCCGTCGACCACACACGCCGCCCCCAGCGGACGGCTCGTCATCGCGATCACAACCTCCCGCAGCGGTTCGTCCGGCCGTACTGCCGCCACTTCCCGCAGCTCATGCATCGCCTCGCGAACCTTCAACCGAAGGTTGCGGCCGAGTTGCCCGCCCGGATGGCGGTCGGCGAAGTCATCGGCCGAAAATCGCCGAACATGCATCAGCGCAATCGCCAGGGCGTGGCCTATCGCCAGCGCAACCACCGCACTCGCCGTTGGGACCAGGTTCTCGGGATCAGCCTCCCGCTCCACCGAGGCGTCCAGCACCACGTCCATCCGGCCGGCCAGCGGTGCCTCCGGATTGCCCATGATCCCAATAATCCGCGACCTCAATTCGCGTAGCGACGGTACCAGCCGGACCAGTTCGGCCGATGTCCCGGCGTTCGAAATCATCAAGGTCGGGTCGCCGGGCGCGTAAATGCCCAGATCGCCATGCATCGCTTCCGAAGGATTGAGAAACACCGCCGGCGTCCCTGTGCTCGATAGAGTGGCCGCGATCTTGCGTCCTACATGCCCCGACTTGCCCACGCCGGTGACGACGACCTTGCGCTCGTGTTCCCGAATCAGCCGCACCGCGGCGAGAAGCCGGTCATCTATCCGCTGAGCGGTCCGGACTAAGGCCGCTGCCTCGATCTCGATGGTCCCCCGAGCAGCCGCCAGTATCTCGTCAATCATCACAAACCATGAATTCCCGCATAAGTTGCACGATGTGCCGTTGCCGCGGCTATTGTAGCCCAATCGGTGTCTTTCACCCCCACTACCGGCGCCCCCGTGACGACGGCAATCAGGATCCCCCCTGCAACCGTGGCCATTACCGGACCTTTGTCGGTCCGGCCTGTGCCTCCCCGGTTGAGCGATAGCACACCACCCGCTGCCTGGTTACGTTCGCATTCAGTTGGAGGGTCCTTCCTCCATCCCACTCCAGCGGAGAAAGCACCCGGACCA
>CAYLSS010000356.1:0-5415 GCA_964385765.1 uncultured Solibacteraceae bacterium | reverse complement strand
CGAGATGGCAAGCCCGAGGCCGGTGCCGCCATACCTTCGCGAGGTGGATCCATCCACCTGGCGGAAGGCCTCGAAGATCACCTGCTGCTTCTCAGGCTCAATCCCGATTCCGGTGTCGGCGACAGAGAAGTGCAGGCTGGCCTGCTTGCCCTCGGCTTCCAGCAGCTCCACCTCTAATCGGATGCTCCCGCGCTCGCTGAATTTCACCGCGTTACCCAGGAGGTTAATCAGGATCTGCCGGAGTCGCCGGGCATCGCCGATAAGACTGTCGGGGACATCATCGCGGACGGCGATTTCCAACTGCAGGCCCTTCTTCCGGGCGAGGTAGGAGATCACCTGAACCGATTCGTCGATACAGCGGCGTACGGAGAACGGTTCGTGATCGAGCTCCAGGCGTCCGGCCTCGATTTTGGAAAAATCAAGCACGTCGTTGATGAGCGCGAGCAGCGAATCGGCAGAGGTGCGCGCCACCTGCAGGAGATCACGCTGCTCATCGTTGAGGTCGGTCGAGAGCGCCAGTTCGGTCATGCCGAGAATGCCGTTCATTGGAGTCCGGATCTCATGGCTCATATTCGCCAGGAACTCGCTCTTGAGCTTGTTGGCTTCCTCGGCGCGGGCCTTCTGGTAGGCGAGTTCCCTGGTCCGCTGCTGGACCGCCACTTCCAGTTGCCGCCGTTCGGCGACCAGCCGCTCCATGCGGTGGCGGAGGTACCATCGTCCCGCGAACGCCAGCAGCAGCGCCGCCGCCATTTGCAACCACCACTGCTGCCACAGCGGGGCCTTGATCCGAAACCGGACCTGCTCCGGTTCGGTGCTCCAAAGACCCTCGGCGCTGCCAGCCATGACTTCGAAGACGTAGTCTCCGGGAGAGAGCCGGGCGAACTGAACTACGTTCTGGTCTGTTTCAGTCCATTCGCTGCCCGCGCCCGACAGGCGATAGCGAAATCGTACTTTGTGGCGGTTCCGGAAGGTGAGCGCGGCGAATTCGACCCGCATGGACCTGTCGCGATACGGGACCTCGTGGTATTCCCCGACGTTTCCGAGCGTTTTTCCGCCCAGGGCGAATTCGGTGATGACCGACGGCGGATAATATTCCGGCAACGGCTGGAGCCGCGGGCGATGCAGCGCCAACCCGCGGCTGGTGCCGATCCAGACGCTGCCGTCGTCCTCGGCAAGAAAAGAGCTGGAGTCGCAATCGTCCCAGATCAGTCCGTCCGCACGGCTGTAGTGACGCCAGGACCGGCCGTCGAAAACAGAGGCGCCGCTGTCGGTTCCGATCCACACTCGGCCGGAGGCATCGAGCCCGAGGGAGACAACGTTGTCGGAGACGAGCATGTTCTCGCGACTGAAATGGGTCAGATCCACCGAGTCCCCCTGCAGGACCAGGCGCGATGCGCCGTTGGCGTCGCGGTAGCCGATCCAGATGGCCCCGGAGCGATCTTCGATGACGTTGCCCACGCGGTTGCTGACGAGCCCGTCGTCGGTGGTCCACCGTTGCCAACGCCCGGCGGAGAATCGGATGAGTCCCTCATTGCTGGCGAACCAGATTTCTCCAGCGCGGCCCTGGCGGCATTCGAAGTACTTCGTGTCCGCCGGCAGCCCGGACGGACCGGCGGGTTCGAAGCCCGTCTCCGGCGATGCCGAACTCCCCTGGAAGAGCCCTGCCTCGGTAGCGACCCACAACCGGCCTTGGCCGTCGACTTCGAGATAATTCACGCGGTCGCCCGTGAGACCGTAGGTTGTTCCGAAGCGCCGGGCGCGGCCGGTTTTCGGATCGAGCAACGCGATTCCGCCCGGGGAACTGCCGGCCCAGATCCGCCCGAGGGCGTCGATGGCCAGTGCCTTGACGCGGTTGCCCCCGAGTCCGTCACTCTCGGTCCAGATCTGCCATGGTTCCTCGCCGGCCGGTATTCGATTGAGGCCGTGATCGGTACCCACCCACAGCCCTCCATCCGGGCCGCGCCGGATCGCCCAGATGCCGTCGTGGCTCAGGCCTTCGGTTTTCGTCCACGCCGACCACTCGCGATCTCCGACCCAACGGGCCACTCCGGCTCCGTGCAGGCCGATCCACGTGGAACCCTCCAGATCTTCCAGTGCCTGTGAGACGGCGCTCGACAGCAGCCCGTGATCCTCGCCGATCACCTGCCAGCCATCGTCGGATTCGCGGTAGAGGCCCCAGTCAGTCGGCACGAGGAGACGCCCCATCCGGCCAACCGCTAGCGAACCGAACGCGGCCGACTCCGCCGGCTCCTCACGGGCCGGCACGAAGCGCTGGCCGCCGGCGGGGAGGCGGAGCAGATGGCGCGAGCTTCGGATCCAAACGACGCCCCCGGTTCCGGTTACGATGGCGTCCCACCGCACGGCCGGGACCCCGCGCTCAGGACCCCACTCGGTAATGACTCCATCGCGCAACTGGCAGATGCGATCACCGCAACCGTACCAGACGGCGCCGTCGGGCGCCACGTGAACCGCCTGGGTTTCGATCCCCGCAGTGCCATCCAGGAGCGAGAACCCGTCCGTGCCACCAACCCACAATCCCGCGCTGGTGGCCACGTAGACGCGACCGGCCGAGTCGGAATCGATGCCGGCCCGCGAGACGGGAAGGATCTCCTCGGAGAGGGGCGCCATGCGGAATCCGGACTCCTCGCTGACTGCGAGACCGGCATCCGTGCCGACCCACAGCCGGCCGTCACGGGTGCTGTGGAGCGCGACGATCCAGCTTCCGCCAAGCCCGCTCCGCTCGTTGTATTCGGTGAACGAGCGGCCGTCGAAACGGAACAGCCCGTGCTGCGTGCCGACCCACAGGAATCCTGTGCGGTCCTGCACCAAGCAATCCACCGCGAGATTTGTCAGCCCGTCCTCGTGCCCGTAGTGGTTGAAACTGAATCGCTGAGCCATCCCGCCAGCAGGGAACAGCAAGAGAGGCGCGAGGAGTAACGCGAGTGCGCGTATCACCTTCATATCACTTCGGCAAAATTAAGTTAACTATAGACTGTAACTTAGACACCCACGCATATTGGCCTTTAGAGGAGAAAACGTGAAAAAGATTCGCACCGCCGTCGTCGGCGCCGGCGCCTTTGGACGCCATCATCTACGGGTCCTGCGCGACAGTCCTCGGACGGAACTGGTCGCGGCCGTCGATACCGACCGTATCCGCGCCGCCAAGGCCGCCGAAGAGCATTCCTGCGAAGCGCTGACGGAGTGGCGCGACCTTCTCGACCGGATTGACGCCGCCGTCGTCGCCGTGCCCACCACCCTCCATGCGGAAATCGGCAGCGGCCTGCTCGAGGCGGGCATCGATGTCCTGATCGAAAAACCGATTGCATCCGACCTGGAGGAGGCCCGGCGGTTGACGGACACGGCGAGCCGCTACGGGCGCATTCTGCAGGTGGGCCACCTGGAGAGCTTTAACCCGGCGGTGACGACTCTCCGGGAGATCGTCGAGCTGCCGCTGTTTTTCGAGATCCACCGCCTGAGCGTATTCACGCCGCGCAGCCTCGATATCGACGTCGTGCTCGATCTGATGATTCACGACATCGAGATCGTGCTCGCGCTCACCGGCCTGATGCCGGAGGAAGTGCGCGCCGCGGGCATCAAGGTGCTGAGCGAGAAGGTGGACATCGCGAATGTGCGGCTGGCCTTCTCCACTGGTTGTGTCGCGAATCTGACGGCCAGCCGGGTGTCCACCGAACGCGTCCGCAAGCTGCGGCTCTTCCAGTACCAGCAGTACATCTCACTCGACTATCAGAAGCAGGAAGCGGTCTCGTTCGCCGTGTCCGACGGCCGCCAGATCGGCTTCCGTCCCCTTGCGATCAGGAAGGACGAACCGTTGCGGCTCGAGGTGGAGGCCTTTCTGGACAGCGTCGAATCGAGGAGCGAGCCGCGGGTTGGAGGCCCGGAAGCCACCCGCGCTCTTGGGGTAGCCCTCGATATTCTTGATAAAATTAAAGCACACGGGGACATCGTTGCTCAGTCTCTTGCGACGCTTTCGCGATCTTCTTGAGCGGTTTGGGCGCAGGCAGTCCGCCGGACCGTCGTCGCTCGCTCGCTGGCTCCCGATATCCGAGGTTTCCCCTGCCGGGGGGGCTTTGCGCGACATTCCGAGTGCGTGGTTTCGCATCCCTCGCCGGCTCTGGTGCTATCAACCCCGACCCCGGCTTGTGTTTCTCGCCGTGCCAGCCGAAGCTGTTCCGGAGCCTTCGTTTCTGCTTCGCGTCGATGCCGGCGAGCTTGGCCGCCATCGCTGGAAGGAAGCTTTTGCGGTCACAACCGTGGTCCACGTGCTGCTGGCCCAGTGGGTGCTTTCGCAAGGTTTTGCGGGGCCCGTGATGGAGGACAACATCCAACTTGCCCTTCGGCTTCGCGAACCGGTCGACCTGATTGCGCCTCCACCCGGACTGGTTCGAGAGCTCACAGGTGAAGCCGGTTCGGAGGGGGGCGGCCCGGCGCCCGCGGCGGAGGAGGTATCGCTCCAGGATCTGCTCGCCGAGCCTGGCTCGGCCCGGGGCGAACCGGATCCGGAGCCCGAGCCGGTAGTTCCCGTTCCGCCGCCGGAACCTGAACCGCAGATTGTCGAGCCCTCCAGCATCGAGCCGCTCGAGGAAGAGCCCGAGGAAGAGGGCGATACCGAAGGAGCCGAACCACCCGGGCCGCCCCCGCCAGCCAAGCTCCCGGTGCGAGCCGGAGAATCGCCGAAGGAGCAGCCCAAGCTCGCCTTCGAGGACGTGAGACCCGGGACGTTCTCGCGTTCGACGCAGCGTCGTTCCAGCGGCGTCGCCGCCCATCCGCGACCGGTGATTCCTCCTCCACCGCCGATGGGCGGAAGCGTACAGCGCGCCGTCGAGGAAGCTTCCCGGGGCGGAGGCGGGGGGCGCGGCCTGGTGATTGGCGACATCGAGGCTCGGGGCGGGGTTTTCGAAGCTCGTGAAGTGCCGCCTTCCCCGGGCGACCGCGGCAGCGCGGTCCAGCTTCTTTCGGATCCCGAGGGTGTCGATTTCCGGCCCTACCTAGTTCACGTGCTCACCGCCGTGCGCCGGAACTGGCAGGCAGTCATGCCAGCCAGCGCGAAGTTGGGCCTGCAAGGCAAGGTAATCATTCAGTTCTCGGTGGATCGGTCAGGCAACGTTCCAAAGCTCGTCATCGCCATCCCGTCCGGCTCGCAGCCGCTCGATCGGGCCGCAGTGGCGTCGATTTCGGCGTCAAACCCCTTCCCCCCGTTGCCCGAAGAATTCGCGAACGACGAAGTGCGCCTTCAGTTGAACTTCTTCTACAACATGAAATCCCGGTAGGGGGGCTGCCCGAGTGGTGCCGGTATGGAGCTGTGATATTCTATTAAGGCCCCCAGGAGAAGGGGACCATTAAGTCACAAATCCAGGGTCAAATCTGACCAGCGCGGCGAAGGGGCGCCCCGTCAAT
>CAYLSS010000355.1:0-5430 GCA_964385765.1 uncultured Solibacteraceae bacterium | reverse complement strand
CCGTGAATGACTACCTCGCCAAGCGCGATGCCGAGTGGATGGGAAAGCTTTACAGATTCCTCGGGTTGAGCGTGGGAGTCATTGTCCACGATCTGACCGAGGTGGAGCGGCGCCAGGCCTACGGCAGCGACATTACCTACGGAACCAACAACGAGTTCGGTTTTGACTATCTGCGCGACAACATGAAGTTCCGCCTGGACGATTGTGTCCAGCGCGAACATCACTACGCCATCGTCGACGAGGTCGACTCGATTCTGATCGACGAGGCGCGAACGCCGCTGATCATTTCCGGCCCCAGTGAGGAGTCGACCGATAAATACTATCGGATCAACGCAATTATTCCCAAGCTGATTCGCGGCGAGGAGATCCCGGGCAAGGAACCCGGCGAGAAGTACACGACCGGCGACTACACCGTCGACGAGAAGCACCGCAGCGTAGCGCTGACCGAAGAAGGTCAGGACAAGGTCGAGAAGCTCCTCAATCGTCCCGGACTGTACGGCGATGGCGACCTGCAGGAGGGCATCGACCTCGAGTCGTTCACCATCCGGCACCACGTCGAGCAGGGTCTGAAAGCCCACGTCCTGTTCCAGCGCGACCGGGACTACCTGGTGAAAGACGGGCAGGTAGTGATTGTTGACGAGTTCACCGGCCGCCTGATGCCCGGAAGACGCTGGAGCGACGGCCTCCATCAGGCGATCGAAGCCAAAGAAGGGGTGCGCATCGAGCGGGAGAACCAGACGCTGGCCACCATCACCTTCCAGAACTACTTCCGAATGTATGACAAGCTCGCCGGGATGACGGGTACGGCCATGACCGAGGCGGCCGAGTTCGGCAAAACCTACGAACTCGACGTGGTCGAGGCTCCGACGAACAAGCCGCTCATCCGGCGCGAGTATTCCGATATCGTCTACCGGACCCAGGAAGAGAAGTGGCGCAACGCGGCCACGGAGATCGCCGAGTTGCAGAAGCAGGGCCGTCCGGTGCTGGTCGGCACGGTTTCGGTCGAGAAGTCCGAACGGCTTTCGAAGCTGCTGAAGCGCATGGGCGTGAAGCACGAAGTACTCAACGCCAAGAACCACGCCCGTGAAGCGGCCATTGTCGCCCAGGCGGGACGCAAGGGCGCCGTGACGGTCTCAACGAACATGGCCGGCCGCGGTACTGACATCCTGCTCGGCGGCAACCCGGAGTTCCAGGCCACCGAAAAGCTTCGCAAGATGGGCAAAGATCCCAGCGAGCTGACGCCGGAGGACTGGGATGCCGTCTTCAAGCCCGTCAAGGAGCAGACTGACCGCGAGCACGATGAGGTCACCGAACTCGGCGGACTTCACATCTGCGGCACCGAGCGCCATGAGGCCCGGCGCATTGATAATCAGTTGCGCGGGCGCGCCGGACGCCAGGGAGATCCAGGCAGCTCGCGCTTCTATCTGTCACTCGAAGACGATCTGCTGCGCATCTTCGGTGGCGAACGAATTCAGGGCCTCATGCTGCGCCTCGGGATGGAGGAAGACGTCCCCATCGAGTCGGGGCTGATCACCAAGCGGATTGCGAAGGCCCAGGAGGCCGTCGAGGCGCAGCATTATGCCGCCCGTAAGCACCTCTTGGAATATGACGATGTCATGAACAAGCAGCGCGGCTACATCTACAAGATGCGCCGCGATCTGCTCGAAGGCAAGGACATGCGGGAGCGGGTGATGGAGATGGTCCGCAACATCATCGGCTCGCTGATGTCTACTTATCTTCCCGAGAACGAGAAGCCTCACACCTGGGATTTCGAGGCGCTGCAGACCGATGTGAACTCGCAGTTCGGCGTCACGGTCGACCCGGCGAAGCTGGTCGAGATGTCTCGCGACGAAGTCGAGCAGGAGCTCACCGAAAAGCTCGAGAAACGCTATCGGGACAAAGAGACGCGCCTGTCCCAGGATGAACTGCGCGAGACAGAGCGCATCATCATGCTCAGCGTCATTGACAGCCAGTGGAAGGATCACCTGCTGTCCATGGACCATCTCAAGGAGGGGATCGGCCTCCGCGGCTACGGGCAGAAGGATCCGCTGATCGAGTACAAGAAGGAATCATTTAAGCTTTTCAATGAGATGCTCGACCGGATCGAGGACGAGACTGTTCGCATCCTCTACTTCCTGCCGACCGAGGGCGCTCCGGGAGTCGTCGTGCGGCGACCCGAGCCAGAACCGGAAACCGAGGATCGGGAACTCGTCGGAGCTGCGGCACGTCCACAACAACAGCAGGCCTCGAAAGCGGTCGCGGATTTCACCCGCAATGTGCAGCGCCAGAAGCAACGCGAACTGGACCAAGCCCAGTTCGCCGGCAGCGGCACACCCGCATCCGTTCAAACCGTCGTGAAGGGCAAAAAAGTCGGCCGAAATGATTTGTGTCCCTGCGGGAGTGGGAAAAAATACAAACGATGTCACGGAAGATAGTCACACTGGCGGCGCTCCTGCTATTCCTCGCCGCTCTTTGTCCCGGCGCCATTTGGCCCGAGGAATTCTTTGGCTACAAACGGGTTTCGGTGAGTCCCCATTCCCCGGGTGAGGAGCCATTTTGGGAAGAGTACGGATTCGAAGATGGGGAGACCGCCAAGTACGAATTGGATGCCGAAAGCTTCACGGCCACCGCGGATCGCTTCCTTGACGCCACCAGCGCCATGGCGGTGTTCCAATTGCACCGCCCTGTCGAGGCCGAATACAGCGAGCTCACTGATCTCGCGGTTGAGTGGGACGACGGCGCCTTCCTCGTCCACGGCAACTATGTCTTTCGATTCGACGGGTTCAAGCCGACCGCGGAGCAGATTGTAGGGCAGTTGCTCATTGTCCCCATGCTCGAGCAGTCACCACTGCCGTCCTGGGTGGCTTTCGTTCCCACTGATGGGCGCGTCATCGGGACCGAACGCTTCGTGATCGGTCCGGCGAGCCTTGAGGCATTCGAGCCGCGTGTGCCGCCCTCAGTGGCGGGCTTTCACTTCGGCGTTGAGGCTCAGATTGCCGAATTCGAATCCCCCCAAGGTCCATTGAGAATGGCCGTATTCTCCTCTCCGACGCCCCATATCGCCCGCGAACGTCTGCCGGAATTCCGGATGCTCCCAAACGTGCTTGTGAAGCGGAGTGGTCCCTTGCTGGCAGTGGTGCTGGAGCCCACGGACCCCGACGAGGCTCAGAAACTCCTCGGGCGCGTGAATTACCGGGCAAACATTACGTGGGACGAGTATGCCATGCGGAATGAGCCGACCTTGTCGGAGATTCTGCTCACGGGCTTCCTCTTCGTCGGCGCCCTGCTGCTGCTGGCTGTGTTTTTCGGCGCGGTTTTCGGAAGCATGAAGTTCCTTCGATGGGGCCGGGACGGGGTCGAAGAGGATCCCATGATCCTGCTTCACATCGATGACAAGTAACTCTCGATCTACTCAGGCGTTAGAGGAAAACTCAGCCCGGTGGGACGCTCCTCCCAAAGTCTTTCCACAGCCTGTTGAAAAATCATAAAACGTACAAGTTGTTTTTATTCTTACGGTTGCGGACGGTGGTTTCGAGCGGCTTTTTTGCTTGACTTCGCAGCGCTCTCGCCCTAAACTCCAAGACACATACAGGTTTTGACGGTTGCTTTAGCCGTCGAATCTGATTCTCCCAATGAACATCGCCCTGCGACAGCAGGGCGTGGAAATGCCCGCTTTTGCGGGCATTTCCTTTTCGGACAGTGGCTTCCAAGCACCAAGTGGAGGTAGAACACTATGGTGCCGCCCCCCTGCGCGGAAGGCGAATTCGGGGTTCTCGCCTCTCCAGCCATCCGGCGGCCCGCAGAAGCGGCGGCTCCTCTGGGTCCACCGCGCTCCTTCCGGTTGATGGAAGGCCGCTGAACGAAAGAAATTTTGATGATTTCCACAGGGTTCTGCACATGCCGGACCCGATGTGATCGCTTCGGAATTGAAGGCAGCCGCATGCTCCCCACTTTCACAGTGCAGCGCCGCGCGTATGCTACGCTAAAGCTTCTATGGACGACAGGAAGTTGCAGATAATCCCGCTTGGGGGGTTGGGAGAGTTCGGCATGAACTGCCTCGCTCTCCGCTATGGAGACGACATTATTGTGATCGATGCCGGGATGATGTTTCCCGAGGAGGACTTGCTCGGCGTCGATATCGTGACTCCTGATTTCAGCTTTCTTAAGGAAAATGCCGAGCACGTCCGCGGTGTCGTGCTGACGCATGGCCACGAGGACCACATCGGTTCGACTCCGTTTCTTCTGGCCACCTTGAATGTTCCTGTTTATGGGACAAAGCTGACGCTCGCTTTGGTCGAACGGCGGCTGGGCGAGCACAACCTCGACGAAAAGCCTTCGCTCAATGCCGTCAAACCTGGCCAGAAAATCGACATCGGACCGTTTCAGATTGAGTTCATCCATGTCACGCACTCGATAGTCGACACGGTCGCGCTGGCCATTACCACGCCCCTCGGCGTGATTATTCACACCGGCGACTTCAAGGTCGACCCGACACCTACCGACAACGAGCTGTTCGATCTCCATACCCTGGCCGAGTACGGGAAGCGCGGCGTTCTGCTTCTGCTCTCGGATTCGACGAACATTGACCGTCCCGGCTACACCGAGAGCGAGCGCGCCGTCCGCCCGCGACTCGAAGACATCTTCAGTCGCACCGAGCGGAAACTGGTTATCTCCTGTTTCAGCTCATCGATTCATCGCCTCCAACAGATTCTTGATCTGGCCAGCGAGTTTGGGCGCAAGGTCGGGCTGATCGGGCGGAGCGTGAGCCAGGTTACCGAAATTGCACACGGTCTGGGACTACTTGATATTCCTGACGGTATCTTGTTGCGCCCGAAGGACATCATGGAGATGGAGCCGCATAAGGTCGCGGTGATCGCCTCGGGTACGCAAGGTGAGCCCATGTCCGCGTTGGCCCGTATCGCCGTAGACAACCACAAGAATGTCTCCCTCCAGGAGGGTGACACGGTGGTGTTGAGCGCACGGATCATTCCGGGCAATGAGAAGTCGATCTACCGGATGATCAACCACGTCTCGCGGCGCGGTGCGGAGGTCGTCTACGGGGCGATGAATCCTCCGGTGCATGTCTCGGGGCACGCCAGTTCAGGAGAACTCAAGCTGATCCTCAACCTGGTAAAACCGCGCTATTTCGTGCCGTTACACGGCGAGTACCGGCAGCTCGCCAAGCACGTCGCGCTCGCCCGCCAGATGGGGCAGCTTGGCCTCGAGGAGGCTTTCATCCTCGAGACGGGCCAGACTCTCGAAATCGATCACCGCGGCGCTCGGCGAGGCGACGACGTAGCCGTGGGAAGACTCTGCATTGATTCCGGGACGCTCGATGAGGTAGTAGAGGATCTCGTGATCCGTGACCGCAGGCATCTTTCCGAGGATGGCTTCGTGGTGCCCATCCTGGCCATCAACCGTCTCACCGGC